>JALHUR010000494.1 GCA_022867325.1 Candidatus Aminicenantota bacterium
ATCAGACAGCGTACGGCGACGGGGAAATGCTCCATACCGGCGACCAGGAACAGGACCGCCCAGAACCCGTAGAGGTAATTGTAGATCCAGCCGAGGGGGGACAACAGCGGTATCAGGACCAAGAGAAACGCGATCTCGAGTCCGCCGGCCTGAATCGTTCCGACCTTCCGGCCAGCCCGGATCAGGGCCAGTATGAGTAGAGCCAGAACGACAACGGCGGCCGCCGTAAAAACGGCCGCGGCCCGTCCCTGAAGAAGAGGCCCTAAGTTTTTTGCGAAGAACGCATACAGAGAGGCGTTGTCTCCAACGGCCAGAAGATCCCGGGTCGAGAGCCGCAGAGATAAAACCCATTCCTTGTGGACGGCCAGGGTTCCGCCCGGGCCATAGACGATCATCGGAAGGGCGAAGCCGGCACAGGCCGTGCCGAGAGCCGTGAGAAAAGCTTTCCATTTCTTCTTGATCAGAAAATAGGGAAGAAAGACGAGGGCATAGGGTTTTAGGAACAGCGACAGGCCGGCCGTGATCCCGGCCGGGATCTGCCGGCCGTCCCGGAGAGAGGTCGCCGTTATCCCGAGCAGGAAGAGGATGAGCAGATTGACCTGGCCGAGCTCAAGCTCCCGGGCCAGGTACTTGGCTATAATCAGAAGGCTCAGCGCCAGAAGGAGGCCTTTGCGGATATGGGCCGGGGGCAGGAGCTTAAGCCCGGACCTGACGATGATATAAAAGAAATAAAGGCTTAGGAGAAACCAAGCGGCCTTGGCCGCTTCATAGGGAAGAACGGTCAGACCGGCCATGAACAGCGCGGAAGCCGGGGCATACTTGAACTGGAGATGGCCGTCCGAGGCCCGATAGAGGGTCTCCCCTTTCAGAATTCTCATTCCCCCCGAGTAGTAAACTCCGAAATCCGACATGTCCTTGCGGATATGGAGGATATAAACGAGCGCCAGTGCGACGAGCAGTGCCGCGACCAGAACTTTTTTCCCTGTTTTCATCGTTCGCTTGCTCTCTCCGAAACATCAGAGGTCAATGGCCCTCCATACCCAGCGCTGCGGCCAGCTGCTCCTCGAGGGGACGGAGCAAACTTTTTTTATTACTCTTCCAGATGGAAGTGAGCCGATCCAGGAGCCTGGCCTGGGCATAGCCGGAGAGGTAGAAGCGCATGTCGCCCTCCTGGCCGCCGAGGCTGTTCTTCAGACGCACCCGGTCCCAGGAGTGAAAGGGATTGTTTGGCGTGGTCCCCTTGGCCGCGGCGGCAAGATCATAGAAGCGGATCTCGGCATACTTGGCAAGGCCCTCCAGCCATTCCAGCTCGCACTCGAAGCCGATCAAACCCGCGGCTAGCTTAGCGGCCTGGCGGCGCTTCTGCCGTAACGAGAGGAATTGCTTCCCCTGCTCCCGGGCGGACTCTTCCGTGGCCGCCTTGAGCGCCGCGTCCAAGATTGCCCCCTCCTGATTCCAGGCGGTCATGAATACCTCGTCGCTATAAGGGTACTCCTTTTCCAGCCGGTAGACCTCCTGTGCACTCCGGAAGCGCTCCGGCCAGCTGTTGGCCTGGAAGGCATGAAACATCTCGTGGAGCAGAGCCACGACGTAGAAACCTGGCGGCAACTTCAAGGGAGAGCTGCTGTTCATATGGGACAAGGTGCCGCAGCTCCCGGCCCATTTGTCTCCCACTAGTACGGCGAAGTACTCTGGATCGCTCGCCGGCCTTGCCAGGTAAGGCTGGCCAAAAAAATCATCGCCGCTGATTTGAAGCCAGGGCAGGGACATAGTTTTTGCAGCCAGCAAGTATTCCCATTTTTCACTGAAGCTCCACGGACTTACGTCCGTGGGATCCACCCTTTGCAGGCGTTGGAGCGCCTGTCCCCGAAGCGGGGAATTCGCTATTCCTCCACGGACTAACGTCCGTGGAATCCCGCGAAGGGGATTGAACAGGATGATGGGGATGGCGGCGTGGCTGAAGCCCGGCCAGATTTCATCCCCCAGGGTCTGCTGCAGCCGCAGCGCTTCCTTCAACTGCTCCTTGTCCGTTTGCAAAAGGGCAGGCGGGGACTCGCCGCCACTTTTTTTTGCCTGAGGTAAAATCTGCTGCTTGGCCACTGTACAAATGAACAGCGCGACGGACATGCTAAGCCACCGCGATCGTATTTTTCCTCTCTCCATGCAGGCATCATAGGGTCGATCACCTATAAAATCAAGAGGAGCGGGACTCTGTATCCTTCCGTCCGGAGGAGGGGTTGCCCAAAGAACCTTTTCTGTGTAGCCCCGATGCGTTCTTGACATCGTTGCGCGTCCGGAACTATTCTTAAAGCGTGATCAAGAGGAGGGTTTCATCGCACGGCGCGGCTATTCACCCCGCCGCGGAAAATACAAATTTTATCTATGGAGGAATCGGAAATGGAATCGATGAAACGAATCCCCTTTTCGCTTTTTCTTGTTGCGATTTCTTTGGGCTATACCGGTTATGCCGGTGGCATCAACCGCTCGATACAAAATATCGAAGCCTTTACCCGGCTGTACGGTTATGTAAGATATTTCTATCCCGGAGATGAAGCGGCTGCCCTGAATTGGGAGAAATTTGCCATATACGCAGCGAAAAAAGTGGAGGGAGCCCAAAACGACGAAGCGTTGAAAAAGATACTGGAAAAATTGTTTTTGCCCATCGCGCCCACCCTGAAGATTACCAAGTCCGGCCAGGAAACGCATTTTTCCGTAACCGACATTACGCCCCCCCAAACAAATGGGATGAACGTAGTCGCTTGGCAGCATTATGGCCTGGGATTCGGCAAGGCCGACAGCATTTACAAGAGCGTTCGCCTCAACAGGAAGACCATATTGTCTTCCGCCGCTGGATTCGGCACCATTAGAAATTGCCTTGACGCCACACCCTTTCGAACGAAAGAAATTAAGCTTAAAGCCGCCGTGAAAACCGTAGCCGGCAGCGGACAGTTATGGCTGCGGGTGGATAGGGACAAGGGACAGAGGGGGTTCTTCGATAATATGGGAGATCGTCCCATTCAATCGAGCCAATGGAATTATTATGAAATCACAGGTCCTGTCGCTGACGATGCGCAGCAAATTTGTTTCGGCTGTTTTTTATCGGGTTCCGGGGAGTTGTATGTGGACGATTTTCAAGTCTATGTAAAAAAAGAAAACCGGGGTGATGAATGGGAGCTTGTCCCCATACAAAACCCTGGTTTTGAAGGGGATAAGGAAGGTGATCCACCCGGCCAGTGGTTTGCCGGCGACAAACAAACCTATTCCTACCAGGTCACCTCGGCGACCGCCGCCGAAGGCGGAAAAAGCGTCTCAATAAAAAGCTCCGCTGTCATTCTTACCGGTCCTTTGCCGAATTTCGAGCCAAGGCCCAAAATCGGGGACCATATCGCCAAAGACCTTGGCTCCGGCCTCTCTTGCCTGATGCCCATCGCATTGTATGGCACGGAAATCCATACCTACCCCAAGACCTCCGGGGAAGACCTGAACCGACTACTCGCTGCCGTGGACCGGGATGTCCCGAAAAATCCCGAGCAAATTATTGCGGACGATTTATACGTCAGACTGGCGGATATCGCCATTGCCTGGAATGTCTTCCGGCATTTTTACCCTTATTTCGACGTGGTGAAAACCGACTGGCGGACCGCCTTAACCGATGCTCTGACCGACGCCTATTTGGACAAGAATCAATGGGATTTCCTGAAAACCTTGAGAAAATTCACGGCCAAACTCAAGGATGGGCACGTGCGGGTCAACATACAAGGAAACACCTTCGAGGCCTACTACCTTCCCCTTGGTTGGGATTGGATTGAGAACCAACTGGTCATCACCGATATTTTCGATAAAACCCTTCCCGATATCCATGTCGGAGACGTGGTGGAGAAAATAAACGGTGTTTCCGCCAGAATCGCCCTGGAACAGGAAGAACAGTACATCTCGGCGGCCACGCAAGGTTGGAAGCGGTATCGCTCGCTCAATGCGCTGTTGGCTGGCGAAAAAAACGAAAAATTCCAGATCGAGATAAAACGGGATGGCAAAACCTCTATTGAAACGTTTTGGGCTTCGTTAGGCGTTCAAGAGTATTACCGTCTGCTTATTAAAGACCCGATAAAATCCAAAAAACTGCAAGAAGGAATTTATTACTTGGACCTGTCCCAGGTTTCCATGGAAGATATCAACCGGCTAATGCCGGAATTGCAAAAAGCCAAAGCCATCATTTGCGATTTGCGGGGGTATCCCAACGGCAACCACCAGTTGATCAGCCACTTGTTGAAGACGAATGACACGGCACAATGGATGTGGATTCCCCTGATCGTTTACCCCGATTATGAACAGGTCACCTATGAGAAGGTCGGGTGGTCCATGATACCTTTGAAACCCACTTTGTCGGCCAAGATCGTTTTTATCACCGACAGCAGAGCCATCAGTTATGCCGAATCGTACCTGGGATACATTGAAGGAAACAAGCTGGCCACCATCGTGGGGCAGCCCACCGCGGGAACAAATGGCAATCTCAATCCTTTCACGCTACCGGGCGGCTATTTTTTAACCTGGACCGGCATGCGGGTGGTGAAATTGGACGGTTCGCAGCATCACGGCGTGGGCATTATCCCGAATGTGCCGATGGAACGCACCATCAACGGGGTTAAAGCCGGCCGCGATGAGTTCTTGGAAAAAGCCCTGGAAATCGCCAGACGGTAGTATTCCATAACGATTTTCCAAGAGTCGCAGTTGACACCTACCCTTCCCTGGCTATACTTTAGGTTTGGGTAAAAAGGAGAATGAAAGCTAAGGCGCTGGGGAGATTATTTTTCTATTTTGCCCTCCTGTCCCGGGCTTTTGCCGCCGGGCAATCCAACCTCGTCTTCGAGCGACTGTCCATCGAACAGGGCTTGTCCCAGAGTGCGGTCAACTGCATCCTCGAGGACAGCCGCGGATTCCTCTGGTTTGGGACGAAGGACGGGCTCGACCGTTATGATGGGTACAGGTTCAAAACCTTCAAATTCGACCCGGACGATCCCGGGAGCCTTTCCGACAACTTCATTAGCTGCCTGACCGAGGACGCGCAGGGGAACCTTTGGATCGGCACCCAGGCCGGCGGGCTTAATATATTCAACCGGGCAACCGAGCGCTTTACGGCCTTCGATCCCGGAACCCAGAGGACAAGGTCCGAAACAGCCGCGGAAATCACGGCCCAGGTCGTTGACCCTTCCGGAAAAATTTGGGTCGGCACGTCTATGGGGCTGTTCCTGTTAAATTCAGATGACAAGTCCTTCGCGTCCTTTCCACACGACCCGCTTGATCCCCAGAGCCTCTCCAGCGACCAGGTCAGCGCGCTTTTCCTCGATCGCGAAGGAAGGCTTTGGGTCGCTACCAAGGGGGCGGGCATCAACCTGTTCGACCGTCAGGCTGGGACATTCGATCGCATTTCGTTTGGGCTCTCGGATCCCGATTCAAGCAGCCTGTCCGTCGTCAATTCGATCCTTCAGGACCCGGACAGAATCTTGTGGATGGGCACAAACCAGTGCCTGGTCCGGATCGACCCGGAGACGATGTCCGCGAAATATTTCCGCGGCGACGCCGTCAAAGCCGTCTGCTTGGATCGGGACGGCGTGATTTGGCTGGCCCTGCTCAATAAGGGACTGGAGCGCTTCGACCCGAAGACCGGCCGCTTCATCCGTTTCGAATCGCAGCCCGGCGATCCCCGCTCCCTGAGCTACGACTCTCTCTGTTCCCTTTTTGTGGATTCAAGCGGCATCCTCTGGATAGGAACCAATGGCGCCGGAATCAACAAGCTGAACCCCCAGATCAGGAACTTCCGCATTTTCACCCAGATCGAAGCGGACCCGGCGAGTCTGCACATGAAAAGCCTTCGTGCGATCTGCGAGGACATAGACGGATCTTTCCTCATCGGCGGGTATTCCGGCCTGGACCGGCTCGACCCCAAAACCCAGCGATTTACCCGGGTTCTTGGCCAGAACAGTCTATACTGTGCATACTGCATTCTCCCGGAGTCCGGAATCCCCGGGATCATGCTTCTTGGTGCCGAAGGAGACGGCCTGCTGGCCTACGACCGGGCTCGAAAAACAACCTCGCCCTTTCCTCCTCAGAATGACATATCCGACGTCGTTTACGTCCTCTGCAAAGACAGGAAAGGACTCATCTGGGCCGGAACGGAAAACGGGCTTTATCGACTCGACCCGAGGACGAGAGATTTGGTCCATTTCGAAAACCGCCCTTCGGATAAGGCGAGCCTCAGCCATAATGTCGTCAGGGCCATTTTCGAAGACCGCCTCGGACGGATTTGGGTCGGAACGAGCGGTGGGGGGCTCAACCTTTTCGACGAAAATTCTCGGACCTTCCGGCATTTCACCCAAAACCCAGGGGACACCCAAAGCCTCAGCCACAATCGTTTATGCTCGATCATGGAAGACTCCAAGGGCCGGCTGTGGGTCGGGACGCAGGGCGGAGGCCTGAACCTATTCCATCCGGAAACCGAAAAGTTCACCCGGTACCGGGAGAAGGACGGTCTGCCCAACGACGTCGTTTACGGAATCCTGGAGGACGGCCGAGGAAATCTTTGGCTCAGCACAAACAAGGGTCTCTCCAGGTTCAACCCCGAGGCCGGGACATTCAAGAACTACGATGAAGACGACGGCCTTCCCTCAAATGAGTTCAACGGAGGATCCTATTTTAAAAATTCCAGCGGCGAGCTGATGTTCGGCGGGATCAACGGACTCGTCCTGTTCAAACCCGATGAGATCCGGGATGTTCCCTTCGTTCCGCCCGTGGTCATCACCGATTTCCAGATCTTCAACAAGTCGGTCCCGATCGGAAGCGGCCCGGATTCGAAGAGTCCGCTCCCTTATTCCATTACCGAAACCCGAGATCTCACTCTTTCCCATCGGGACAGGGTCTTCACATTCGAATTCGCCGCCCTCAACTATATTTTTTCGGAGAAAAATCAGTACGCCTACAAGATGGAGGGATTCGAAAACGCGTGGAATTATGTGGGCACGCGCCGCTACGCCAGCTACACCAACCTATCGCCGGGCCGATACACGTTCCGCGTCAAGGGATCGAACAACGACGGAATCTGGAACGAAAAAGGGGCTTCGATCCGGGTGCGCATCATTCCGCCCTTCTGGAAGACGCCCTGGTTCTACGCGCTCTGCGGGATCGTGGTCGTACTGACCGCCCTCGGGGCCCATAACTTCAGGGTCCGGCAGCTCACCCGGAATAAAGAGGAGCTGGAGAAGCTCGTATCCCTCAGAACGCAGGAGCTTAAAGAAACCAGCCTTAACGATCCTCTGACCGGGCTCCGCAACCGCAGGTTTATCTCGGAAGTCCTGTCCAGCGACCTTGAGGCATTCATCTCCTATAAAGCCTATATCTTGGAGAACAAGGCCGAAAGGAGAAAAATCCCCGATAACATCGTCTTCGGCGTCTTCATGCTCGATATCGACTATTTCAAGGATGTTAACGACGTGTATGGACATGACGCCGGCGACCAGCTGCTGGTTCATATCGCCGGCCTCCTGAAGGCCTCGGTCCGGGCCGATGACGTCATCCTCCGCTTCGGCGGCGATGAATTCCTCATCATCCTCAAGAATACTGACTCGAGCTATCTCCAGATGTTCGCCCGGAGGATCAAGGAACGTATAACGACCGCCGATATCACGGTTGCGGACCAGGTCATAAAAACGACCTGCTCCATCGGATACGTCCAATACCCCTTCTATGCCTTATGGCCGAAGCTCTTCAGTTTCGAAAAAACAGTCCAGGTCGCTGACTGGGGCCTTTATCACGCCAAACACAACGGCCGAAACATGGCCGTAAATCTCTTCCCGGGCGCGAACATCCCGGACGAAGCGTATTTTGGATCGCTGAGCCGGGATCTGGATGACAGCTTGAAAAACGGCTATCTCTCCCTGAACGTCATCCGCTGATCCCGGGCCGTATGCGCGCCTCACCAAGGTCAATGAGATTTTTTCTCAGAGCGAAAAGTTACCAAGAGAAGAGTTTTCCAACGGAAACCGGGCTTCCATAACGGAAGCAACATCAGCTATGAAAGCCAATCTTCATACGCATTCCAAATACTCGGACGGCACCCAGTGGCCTGAGGAGATCGTTGCGCGGGCGCGAAAAATTGGTTTGCATCAAATGGCCCTGACCGACCATGACTGCATGGAAGGAGTGGAACCGTTTATAATGGCTGCACAAAAAGCCGGTATCCAGGCCATTGCCGGTGTGGAGATTGACTGTGTGGCACCCGAGATCAAATACAACAGCGAGGTGATGGGATACTTTCCAAATGGAAATTGGACACATACCCGGGAATTCTGCCTGAAACGGATTGAACACCGGGAAAAGCGGATCAAAAAATTGATTTCTTTGGCATCCGATCATTTTCAGGCAGACCTTTCATTCGAGGAGTTGAAAGCCTATAAAATCGGCACCCCTCCACCCAGCCTGAAGGATCCCCTGATCTCCTATTCCAAGCCTGATCTGTATAATTATCTCATGAAAAGAAAAAAACTCATTCCTGAGGACATGGATTATGGCGTATTTAAAAAATTGCCTTTTCTGGCCAATGATCAATATCCCAAACCTTCGGTCCGTGAGGTCATCGCTATTATTCTCCGGGACACTGGAATTCCCGTCCTCCCCCACCCGGGTTTGATTTTCGAAAGAAATATCGACAGGATGAAAACAGAAGGATTCGATATTTTTGCATGGTTTAAACATGCTGGCATCCGGGCCCTAGAATGCAATTATTACAAAGAAAAAGACAAAGACAACACCCGGGAACTCAACCACCTAACCCAACAATTTGCCCGGAAACTGGATTTAAAAATCAGCTGGGGATCCGACTGCCATGGACCGGGTCATAACAGCGATACCCTGGAAATATTCTGGGGAACGCGGGGTTTTCCGTTTCCAGGTATATGGGGTTAAGGCTAAGATAACTGCAAGCTTGCAGGCTGTTAGATCAATAAACTCAGAACTTTGAACATTGAACTCTTCAATATTCCATCCACCCATCTTCCCATATTCAAAGTATCTTAGGCAAAGGCAAAGGTAACGGTCGGCACCGGACAAATTGACAAGGCGGGGGGTTTTTGTTAAAAATATATAAATGTATAAGTGGTTTATTCGTAAAGTATTCGGGACCAAGAACGAAAGGGACCTGAAAAAGCTCCAGCCCCTGGTTTTCGCCATAAACGAGCTCGAGCCCCGGATCCAGGCCCTGTCCGACGCCGACCTCCGGGCCAAGACGGCCGAATTCAAAACCAAGCTCGACCAGGGTGCGACCCTCGACGACATCCTGTTCGAGGCCTTCGCTGTCGTCCGGGAGGGCTCCCGCCGGACCGTCGCCATGCGCCCTTTCGACGTCCAGCTCATCGGCGCCGCCGTCCTCCACCAGGGCAAAATCTCCGAGATGAAGACGGGCGAGGGGAAGACGCTCGTCGCCACCCTGCCCGCCTACTTAAACGCCCTGGAGGGAAAGGGCGTCCACATCGTGACCGTCAACGACTACCTGGCGCAGCGCGATGCCGACTGGATGGGGCCGATCTACGCGGCACTCGGCCTCGACGTGGGCGTCATCA
>JALHUR010000495.1 GCA_022867325.1 Candidatus Aminicenantota bacterium
AGTCCGGATCGGTCGATGAGCGAAGCCGCTCCGGCCGCCGCGAACGTCCTCAGCAGGTCGCGCCGTCTCATCCGTTTGTTCCTTCCGGCTAATCCATTAATAGCAGAGCTCTTCCTTGCCGTCAATGAGCCGGAATTCCGGGACATGAACCAATTCTCCGGAATTGGTATCGTGTCCCGGGAATTCCTTTTCACACGGGAATGGACTAGAGGATCTCCCCGACGAGCCCGGCCGCCAGCTCCCCGATGGCCGGGGCCGCGGTCAGGCCCGGGGATTCGATCCCGATCAGGTTGACGAGGCCGGGCAGCCCTTTGTCCTCCTCGCGGCGGATGACGAAGTCCCGGAAGCCCTCCCCCTCGCCCTGGAGCTTGGGGCGGATTCCGGCCATGGCCGGCTCGATGTCGTCCGGCTCGACAAGGGGGAGGTAAGGCCGGGTCGATTCATAGAATTGGTCCCTGTGTCCGGGGTCGACGTCATAATCGAGGGTGGTGACGTAGAAAGCGTTGGGGCCGAGCTTCAGCTCGCCCTGGAGGTCGACCGTGACGTGCACGCCCAGGCCGCCGCTGTCGAGCCGGGGGACGGGAAAGATGAGGCGATTGACGGCGGTCCCGGCCCGCCGCCGGAGCCGGAAATATTCGCCTTTGCAGGGACGGATCCGGTAGCCGGCCCGGTCGGGATCGATTCCGGCCAGGGCGGCGATCCGTTCGGCTCCGAGGCCCGCGGCGTTGACGACCGTTCTGGTGCGGAAATCCAGAGTTTCCGTCCCCTCCCTGATTATGACCGTGAATCCCTCCCGGTCCGGATCGAGGCTGACGGCTTCTCTATTATAAAGGAAGGCGGCGCCGCGGCTTCGGGCGGCCCCCTCGAAATACCTCATTAGGCCGTGGCTGTCCACGATTCCGGCCGAGGGCGAGAGGAGGGCCGCTTCGCCCCGGACGTTGGGTTCCAGCCTCGCCAGCTCGTCCTTGGACAAGAGGACGAGGTCGTCGACCCCGCAGCGCCGGCCGTTCCGGGCGAGCTCCTCGAGGTCGGGGACTTCCTCGGGCCGGGCGGCCACGACCAGCTTCCCCATCCGGGCGTGAGGGATGCCGTTCTTTGCGCAGATTTCGTAGATCAGGGCCCGGCCCCTGACGCAGAGCCGGGTCTTGAGGGAATCGGGAGGATAGTAGATTCCGGAGTGGACGACCTCGCTGTTGCGGCTGCTCGTCTCCCGTCCGAAACCGTCGTGCCGCTCGACGACGCAGACCTCGAGGCCGGGGCGGGCGACGCTCGCGGCGACGGCCAGGCCGACGACCCCGGCGCCGATGATCGTGACGTCGAAAGAGAAATCCATGGCGGTTAGGTTGTCAACCCTGAGCCCCGCTTTTCAAGGCGGGGTAGCGTAGGCGAACGGGTCAATGATAATCGATCGCGCCGCATTTTAAAAGGGTAGTGCGATTTGGGGACATGTACCGATTTTCTTGAATCGGTGACGTGTCCCCAAATCGTTGAAAAGCCGCGTATTCAGTTGACCCGTCCGGACGAGTGTGTTATAAACAGCCGGTCATGAACGATGTCCGGCCGGCTTCCGTCCTGAAAAAGTGGGTCATCGCGGCCCGTCCCTGGGCCCTGCCGGCGTCGACCATGCCGGTCCTGTTCGGAACGTCGCTGGCCGTCGTCGTCGGCCGCGCGCCGTTTGCCCCGATCCGCTTCCTGCTGGCCATGGCGGCCATGGTCATCCTCCATTCGGCCGCCAACATGTTCAGCGACGTTCTCGATTTCGAGCGCGGGTTGGATCGCGAGGTGACGCCGCTCAGCGGCGCCATCGTCCGCGGCTGGCTCGACGCCAGGCAGGTGAGGAAGGGATCGATCGTCCTGTTCGCCCTCGGCTCGGGCCTGGGCGCCGCTTTGGCCCTGGCTTCGAATCTCATCCTCCTTTGGGTCGGCGTCGCGGGCGTCGCTATCGGAGCCGCCTATTCTTTCCTCAAATACAACGCCCTGGGCGACCTGGCCGTCTTCCTCAACTTCGGGATTCTGGGCGCGCTCGGCGCCTGGATCGTCCAGACGCGCTCCTTCTCCTGGATCCCCGTCGTCTGGACGGTGCCGATGGCCATGCTGGTCAGCGCCATCCTCCACGCCAACAACTGGCGCGACACGGCCTCGGACCGGGAGAGGCGGGTCACGACGTTCGCCGCGGTTCTTGGAGACAAAGGATCGCTCGTCTATTACGGCATTCTGCTCTTCGGGCCTTTCTTTATAGTTTTAGGCCTCATCATCGTGCCGCGGGCGACGGCGCTGTCCTTCGCCCCCATGCCCTATCCGTTCCTCCTGGTCTTGGCGGCTCTCCCGCGCGCGCTCGTCCTTTTCGGCCGCGGTTTGAGGAGACACGCGCCCCGCAGCCCGATGGATTTTGGAATCCTCGATGGCGCCACGGCCCAGTACAACCTACTCTACGGGCTTCTTTCGACGGCCGCCGTCTGGCTCAACTTACGGATATGACAAATCCTTCTATAAGTTAATTATAATCAACATATTACGAAACGAATCTTTCTTTTTTTCTTTTCTCCTCGGGCTTTTCTCTGTCTTCTCCTGGTCTCGGAGTCCGGAAGCGCGTCTGTTTAAAACGCGCGACCTCGCCCGCCCGGACCTGTCGGAGCTTCGGAAACTTGACCTCTCCCCAGCCCGCGAGTTCGAACGTCTTAAATTCCAGGGTCCCCCCCTTGGCCGTGATCTCGACTTCGAACTCCGAACCGGACTCCTTGAGCGCGCAGGTTCCCCAGGCGTCGCCGTTGGACCAGAACCAGGTTCCGCTTCGGGGGGCGAAGCTCAACGCCTTTTCGACCCCCGAATATTGGAATCCGGAGAGCGCCGGGACGGCCGCCCAGCTCGCCATGGCCCGGGCGTAATGGTGCCCGCACTCGGCCTCGTCGAAGGGGCTCCGCTTGCGGCCGTCGTAGCGGTCGCGGATGTTGCGGATGCAGCGCAGGCCGGCCTCCAGGTCTCCTTCATAGAGCATGCCGACGGCGGCGACATATTCGAACCCGGTCATGACTTCGCTGAAATAGGGGAAGGGATTGTCGGGACGGCCCTTGGGGTAGCCGGCCATGAGCAGGGCCGATTCGTCGCCGAGCACGAAGGAGCGCAGGCAGTTGAAATGTCCGTTGAAACCCTCCCTGAGGTTGTATTTCATGATGCTGCGGAGAGTCGTCCGGACATGGCCGGGATCGACGAGATATCCCAGGCCGCAAACGTGGGCCATGGTTTGGCCGACCAGTTGGTCGACCAGGCACCCTTGCCCCAGTTGATAGTCGGGCCGGCCGATGTCGCCCGCGCCCATGCCGATGACGAGGCCCGGGGCGATGTCCGAGGCCGACTTGGGCGGACGGATCTCGTGCTCGTAATATTCGCCGTTGAAGAGGCGGGCGTCGATCCATTTCCGGCCGTTCTCGAACAGGCGGCGGCAATCGGCCGCGAAACGCTTGTCCCCGACGGAACGGGCCATCTCCTCGACCGCCCGCAGCGCGCCCAGGTACCATATCCCCATCTGGGGATTGGGGCCGTAATACTCGACGTCCATCGTGTTGTGCTGGCAGCCTTCCATGACGCCGTCCCGGTCTCCGTCCCAGCCGCCTTCGATCCAGCAGAACTCCAGGGCCTTCTTGACGTTGGGCCAGAGGCGGCGGAGCAGGGCCTCGTCTCCCGAGAGGCGCCAGTCGCGGTACATTTTCATGAGGCAGCCCATCTGGCCGTCGGCCGCGGCCCGGTTGAAGTCGCAGGCCCGGGCCAGCGGGAGCCCGACCCGGAAGCTCATCAGGCCGTCCTTGGCGACGGCCCGGCCGAACTCGACCTCGCGCATCGAGCGGGAGAGAGTCCCGAAGAGGTACGCCGTCGCCTGTTCGTAGTTCCAGACGTGGGTGCAGGAGCCCCAGCAGCAGCCGGAGGTGTTGCTGGAGCCTTCGAACCCGAAAAAGAGCCCGTCCGGTGTCCGGAAACAGGTTTGGGAGCGGAGCGTGCTGAGGTTGAACAGGGCCGCTTCCTTGACCTCGGCCGGAAGGCTGCTTTCGCAGAACGCCCGGACGAAATCGACCGTGGCCTTTTCCAGGGCGCCGATGCGCGGCGCGATTTTTTCGGCGGCCTCCCAAGCGTCTTTATGGACCGTTGTGTAATAATTTCCGATCAGGTCTTCGGGCGTCTGTTTGGGCGTCCAGGTCATACGGTTGGGGAAGTGCCAGGTGAGAAGGAAGGTCAAGGACCGGCTCTCCCCGGCGGGGATCCGGACCTCGACGGCCAGCGAGGCAAAAGGCATGTCCTCGGCCGGGACGGCGCGCTCGTCGAGCTTTCCGTCGGCGCTGAAGTCGTCCCAGAAGCCGAGCAGGGAACTCCCCCAGCCTTTGTCGGGCCAGGCCGTCCGGAACGAGATCGCCTCGGCCGGGACGGCGCTGAGCGCCATGGTTCCCCAGGCCGGGGACTTGGGATCGACGCCTTCCGAGGTCATGAAGATGCCCTGCAGGCCGTCGCCCCGGCGGAAGGCGTTGCGGTTCGCCTTGCAGCCGGCGGTCACCGGGTCGCCCTTCCAGTCGCGGGCCGGCTCGGAGCCGTCGGCGCCTATGAAATTGGGGAGGGTCCCGCAGACGACGGCGCGGAGGGGAGAGTCCGTCTTGTTCGTGAGAACATAGCGAAGGACGGCGGCCGGGAGTCCGCTCGCCTCGGGGTCGGCCGGCACGAGCGGGTTGAAGGCCTCGATCCGGACCTCGACCGGCGCTTCCGGGTCGGAGAGCGAGACTTGACCCAGCGGGTAGGCGGCGGCGAAGGCCGCGCTCCTGAACCGGGGAAGCCCGTGGTTGACGGCCGTGCTGCCGTGGCTGTTCTCGTAGATCTCGAGGGGGAGCGGGCCTTCCAGGGCGCGGACGAAAGTTTTTCCATCCTTCAGGGATTCCGCGTAGAGGGCGAAAAAGGGCCCGAGCTGCTGTCCCTTGTAGGGGATGAAGCCCTTGGCCGGACGGTTCATGATCTCCCAGTCGCGGAGGTTGCCCCGGCCGCCCAGCCCGACCGTCCCGGTCCCGATCCCGCCCAGGGGAAGCGAGATCCGGGCCAGATGGTCCGCGTCGTATGTTTTGAGAACGGGCCAGTCCTTGTTCCAATCCGCCGATCCGGCCGCCGTGGCGGCGGCGGAGGCCGACAAAACCAGCAGGATCGCGAAGATCGAACGAGTTCTTTGAGTCATGGATTCCCTCCTCGGTACAACCATAATTGTATGAGATACGCCGCCCAAAAAAAAGCGAAGAATTCGGGGGACACATCACTGAAATTTTCACAGTCAGGTCAGCTGAATCGTCAGCCCGCGGATTTTCCCCAGCGAGGAAAATCCGCTTAGTCCTCGGCTCGCTCTCCTCTTCGAGGAACCATGCCCGCTCGCCTCCGGATGGCTTCCTCCTCAGCTGGCCTGACTGTGATTGTTTCGCGGTTTTGACGATGCTTCCGTGTCGATGCGTCAGGTTGCATTTGCCGCCGGGGAAGGCTATCATAAAAAAATGATCGAAAACAGGGAAGAACTTAGAAAGATAATGCACGAAGGAGGAGGAGATGGCGCCGACAGGAAAAAGCTTTCTCAGATACCTGAGTCGGGGGGCGTTCGTTTCGGCGATCCTGGGTTTGGGCTTGATCATGAGCGGCTGCGGAGGTAAGAAGGCTGCGGCTCCCGCGGCCGGCTTCCGGGCCGACGTCGATTTTCTTAAACAATACGCGGAGGTCGCGCTGCTCGCCGGCGAGGGAGGGGCCGAAGTCGCCGTCTGTCCCGGGCTCCAGGGCCGGGTCATGACCAGTTCGGCCGGCGGGGTGGACGCCCCGGGTTTCGGCTGGATCAACCGCGAGCTGATCGCCTCGGGCCTGAACAACGCCCACATCAACGCCTTCGGGGGCGAAGACCGCTTCTGGCTGGGGCCCGAGGGCGGTCAGTTCTCGATCTTCTTCAAGGCAAGGGACCCCTTCGACCTCGATCATTGGTGGACGCCGCCTCCGGTCAACGAGGGCGATTTTGATGTCGTCACGCGCGAAGCGGGCCGGATCGAGTTCGGGAAAACGATGCGGCTGGTCAACTATTCGGGAACAGCCTTCGACCTCAAGGTCGGCCGCGTCGTCCGGACCCTCGGTCGGGCCGAGGCGGAGGCGCTCCTGGGGATCGCCCTTCCGGCCGGCCTCAAACTCGCCGCCTTCGCTTCGGAGAACACGCTGACCAACACCGGCGCTTCCGCCTGGCGGAAGGAGACCGGACTCCTCTCGGTCTGGATCCTGGGGATGTTCAACCCGGCGCCCCGGATGACGGTCGTCGTTCCCTTCAGGCCCGGTCCTGAATCCGAGCTCGGCCCGGCCGTCAACGACGCCTATTTCGGCAAGGTTCCGGCCGACCGGCTCGTCGTCATGGACGGGGTCCTCTTCTTCAAGGGAGACGGGCTCCTCCGCAGCAAGATCGGGATTTCGCCGCTCCGGGCCAAGAACGTGCTGGGAAGCTATGACCCGGACCTCGGCGTCCTGACCGTCGTCCAATTCAACTTCCCCGAGGGCATCCGGGACTATGTCAATTCGATGTGGCAGATCCAGGACAATCCTTACGGCGGCGATGTCGTCAACAGCTACAACGACGGCCCGGCCCAGCCGGGCGCCAAGCCGCTCGGGCCCTTTTACGAGCTCGAGACCTCCTCGCCGGCCGCGGCCCTCGAGCCCGGCGTCTCGCTCGTCCATATCCACAGGACCGTCCATATGGTCGGTTCCAGACAAGACCTCGACCGCGTCGCTTTGGCCGTCTTCGGCCTCGGCCTCGGCGAGATCGAGGCCGTCTTCAAATGAAGGTCCCGGGCGTGAAATCCCGGACGAAAGGAGGACGTTCATGAAAGCCCTCATCGTCATGACCCTGGCCGGAATCTGGGTCGCCGCCGTCGCGGCCCGCGCCGATGAGAAATATCCGCCCCTCGAAACCGTCCCCCAAGTCGACCTGGTCCGCTACATGGGCAAGTGGTATGAGATCGCCGCCTTCCCGCAGCGGTTCCAGAAAGGCTGCCACTGCACGACCGCCGAATACGAGATGACCGACAAGGGCTACGTCCGGGTTATCAACACCTGCCGCAAGGACGGCCCGCAGAGCAAGGTCAAGGCCGCCAAAGGGAAGGCGTTCGTCGTCGAGGGGAGCGGCAACGCCAAACTCAGGGTCCAGTTCTTCTGGCCCTTCCGCGGCGATTACTGGATCATCGACCTGGCCCGGGACTACAGCTTCGCCGTCGTCGGGGACAAGACCCGGAAATACCTGTGGATCCTCTCGCGGACTTCGCGCATGGACGAAGTCCTCTACCAGGAAATCCTGGCCCGGGTCAAGGACAAGGGATTCGACATCGGCCGGCTCCAGAAGTGCGACCAGAGCTGCTTCGACTGAGCCGTCGGGCTTTCGCCCTTTCTTGCCGCAGCGCCCGGATCAAGCTTCTCCAGCTTTCTCTTTATTCGCGGGCCGCGAATGGATAAAATAGAGGTTCAACGACCCCGAAAATCCCGAGGAGGAGAACATCATGCCGGCGACGATCATCAGCGGCAAAGAGATTTCGGCCCGGATCAGGGAGGAGCTCAAGGGGCGCGTCCTGCGTCTCAAGGAGAAGGGCATCACGCCCGGCCTGGGCGTCGTCCTGGTCGGCGAGGACCCGGCCTCGGTCTCCTATGTCACGGCCAAGGCCAAGGGCTCGGAGGAGATCGGGATGTTCGAGCAGACCATCAACCTTCCGGCCGCGGCCTCCGAGGACGAGGTCTTGTCTCTGGTCGACAAGCTCAACCGCGATCCGCGCTTCAACGGCGTCCTGGTTCAGCTTCCTCTGCCCAAATGGGTCAGCTCGGATAAGGTCATCAACTTCATCTCGCCCGAGAAAGACGGCGACGGATTCCACCCCATCAACGTCGGAAAACTCCTCCGCGGCGAGCCCTGTCCTTTGCCCTGCACGCCCTACGGCGTCGTCGAGATGCTCAACCGGAGCGGCCACAGTCCCGAGGGGAAGCACGTCGTCATCTGCGGCCGGAGCAACATCGTCGGGAAACCCCTGGCCGCCCTCCTGATTCAGAAAAAAAAGGGCGCCAACGCCACGGTCACGGTCTGCCACACCGGGACCAAGAATCTGCCCCATTTCACCCTCCAGGCCGACATCCTAGTCGCGGCCATGGGCGCGCCC
>JALHUR010000496.1 GCA_022867325.1 Candidatus Aminicenantota bacterium
CAGCCCCATCTCCTCTCAAGGGGCTGAGTACAAAAGTGTCGCTTCTCGTCCCCGCCCCGAAGCTCCCCGGACTTACGTCCGTTGGATCCGCCAATTGCAGACGTTGGAGCGCCAGCACTCATGGAGCCGATAAAGCGGCTCCATGAGTGTTGAAAAGCGGGGCTCCGATTTAAAGCCCCGCCTGTCGGGCGGGGTTGCGTCGGCGAACGGGTCATGGTCTTTCTTCTCCGCTCGGCCCTAATGCCTCAGGCGGCCGAAGGCCGGGTTTTTTTCGAGATCCGGCTCAAGACGATTTGAAGAATGATGATCATCGCGCAATTCAAGACGGAAATCAATAGTCCCCGCCGTAGGTTCGAAGCCTGAGCGATCGTCCCGGCCAGCCAGGGCGAGAGCATTCCGCCGCAGAGGGCCACCGTAAAGATGATGCTGAAAGCGGTGCCCGAGACGGCGGCAAACCGCTCGCCGGCCGTAGCCAGGGTCGTGGGATAGATGGCCGCGAAGCCGAGGCCGATGAGGAGAGCCCCCGCGACGGCCGCGCCGCGGCCGGGAGCCGCGACAAGGAGCACGGCCGACGCCAGGCTCAGGACGGCGCTCCCCAGGACGAGCGGGTTGTGGCCGGTCCGGCGGACAATCCGGCTTGCCGCGAGACGGCCGGCCATGACCGCCGCCCAGTAGCCGGCCAGGACCAGCGAGGCCGCCATCGGCGTCAGTCCAAAAACTTCGTGAAGGTAAGTCGAGATCCAGCCGCCCAGAGTGAACTCGTTCCCCGACTGGAAGAAAAGGATGAAGGCGCATATCCAGAGGAGCGGATCGCCCGCGATCCGTTTGGCCTCCCGGATCGGGAACCCCCGGGGCTGCTTGGGCTTGGGGAAGGCCGACGTCGCGAACAGGACGAAGGGAACCATCCCCAGCGCCGCGGCCAGGACGAGGATCCGGGCCAGTCCCGTCCAGCCGAGGAGCGTCCCGATCAGGAACGGGATGAATAGGGCGCCGAACCCGAAAAATATCCCGAGCAGGTTCAGGGCCGAGCCGCGGCCGTCGGGGTTGAGGTCGCTGGTCAGAGCGTTGGTCCCGCCGTTGAGCCCGCCCCCGCCCAGGCCCAGGACGACCGCGGCCAAAATGACGAGCGAATAGCCGGGGGCAAAGGCGAGCAGTCCGAAGGCCGCGGCGACCAGAAGCGACGAGGCAACCAGGAGCAGCTTGAATCCGAAACGGTCCACGATCGGACCGAAAAATAGGGACATCAGGAGCATGGCGAAATTCATATAAAGGAAAAGGCCGCCGGCCTCGGCCTTGTCGATCCGGATCCGCTCGAACAGCGACGGCAGGATGGCGCCCAGAATGGCCATGACGATCCCGAACAGGAACATGCCGGCGAAGGCCGACCCCTGGAGCCGGCCGACGCTCGCCGGACGCGAGGAATTTGCGGAAGGCATGATCACTCCTTTCTGAAGGACCGGGCGTAGGCGAACTCGGTGAAAGCCCGGTAGACGCCGGCCATGTGATCCGGGGGAACGCCCGGGACGTTGGGGGAGACGAAGGTCGGCGGAACCTTGCCCTTTTCGGCGAGCCGGGCCGCCGTCTCGGCGACCAAGGACATGGCGACGGCGACGGCGGCAACCGTGGAGCCGGCCGCGACCCTCTCGAGCTGTCCGACATCGACCAGCGCGTCCTCGGGCGGGACGCAATTGTCGATGGCGACGTCGGCGACCTCGGCCAGGGCTTTGCCCGAGGAATGCGAGCGTTTCGCGATCTTCAGGTTCTGATGGGACGAGACCGTGACGACCTTGAGGCCCTTGGCCTTGGCCTCCAGGGCGACCTCGATCGGCGCCGCGTTGAGTCCGCCGTGGGAGAAGACGAGCATGACATCCCGGGGCTCGAACGGGTAGCTCTGGAGGAAGACCTTGGCGTAGCCCTCCTGCCGCTCCAGCCAGAGGAGCTCGCGGGCGCCGCCCGGCCCGATGACGTTCGTCCACACCAGGCGCGGATCGTAGAGGGGGAAGAAGCCGACGAAGCTCCCGTAGCGGGGGAAGATGTCGAGGACGGGGATGACCGAATGGCCGCTCCCGAACATGTAAACGCGGCCGCCCCGGGCGATCGAATCGGCCATCAGGGCCGCCGCCTCCCGGATTCGGTCCGCCTCCCTTGTCTTGATCGCGGCCAGGATATCCTGGATCCGCTCGAGGTATTTGATGGCCGACATGATCAATCTCCTTTCAGACTGTCCCAGGCCAGCTTCCCGCATCCGTAGAGGCCGGCGTCCTCTCCCAGCCGGGAGAGCTCGACGCGGAGGCCCTTGGCCGCCAGCGGCTGGGCCCATTTCTTGAGGTCGCGTCGGATCGGCTCGAGGAGGAGGTCCGCGGCTTGGAACAAACCGCCTCCCAGAACGATCATCTCCGGGTTGAGAATGCTGACGATGTTGGCGATCCCCATCGCCAGGTAAGAGGCCGTCTCGGATATAACACTGAGGGCCAGGGGGTCCTTGGCGCGGGCCGCGGCCGCGACCGTTTCTGCGCTCACATTCTCGATCCGGCCGCCGGCGAGCCCGGTCATATCGGAAACGGCGCCCGCCTCGAGCAGCCGCCGGGCCCGGCGGCCGACCGCGCTCCCCGATGCCTCGGCTTCGAAACAGCCCATCTCGGCGTAGTCGGCTTTGAAGTCGGGGTTGAGGGCGAACCAGCCGACTGCGCCCGCGATGTCCTCGGCGCCGCGGATGACCCGGCCTCCGGCCATGATCCCGGCGCCGATCCCCGTCCCGACGGCCAGGAAGACGACGTCTTCGGCGCCCCGGGCCGCGCCGCACCAGGACTCGCCCGAGACGTAGGCGGCCCGGTCGCTCTCGATCAGGACCGGAAAGGGACGCTCCCCGGCCAGCCGGTCCCGGAGGGGATAATGGACCCAGCCCGGGACGTTCGGGGCCCAGACGAGGCCGCTCTTTTGATAGACGATGCCCGGGACGCAGACGGCCGCGGCCAGGATGCGGCCGCCCTCATCGCGGGCCGTCTCCTCGAGATCGCGAAGAACGCGGGCGATTTGCCCGGCCGCTCGGCCTGCGCCCTCGCGATCGAGCGGCGCCTTGGACCGGGCGAGCATCGTGCCGTCGGGGCCGAACAGGGCCGAGGAGACCTTGGTCCCGCCGACGTCGATCCCCGCCGTGAACGAGGGGGCTCCGGAAACGGCCATGTCGGTCCTCCTTGGGCAACCTCAGGATTGGGATTCAATCACGACGACCCAGACACTGCCGGGGGCAAGCTCTTTTTTAAGAACGATCCTGTCGCCGTCCCGCCGAAAAGGCACGCTCTGTCCGGTCTCGATATCGCGGACGGCCTGCTTCTTGGCGGCCGCCGGCAGCGAGAAGGCGGCCGACGTTTTTCTCTCGCCCCGGTTGAATCCGATCAGAATTTTATAGCCGGCCCCCTCGAGGATCCGGCCCTCGATCAAAACGTCCGGGTCCGCGGAGATCGGATCGACGGGCCTGCGGACGCCGACCCAGTCCGCGAGCCCGGCGAAGAATTTCCCGTTGGCCGGATTCTTGAAATGATGGTAGGCGGAACCCGGGAACGATCCGACGAGGACCGCTTGTCCTTTGCCGAAGGCCGCCGCGACCATGGCCGGCTTCCCATTCTCGAAATGGGCCAGGACGCGGCTCGCTTTCCCGAAGACGTCGAAGGACTCCTCGAAGAAGAGGGTATCGAGCTTGTCGCCGGGCTTGAGGAGGGGCAAGGCCGGGTCGGCGGACGCGACGGTCATGGCGCCCGTCTTAGAAATGGGCATGATCTCCGATTCGCGGCAGCCGAAGACCTCGTGGAGCCCTCCGCCCGGGATGATCGGGCTCGAGAAGCCGCGCTCGTCGACCCAGCCGCAGCGGGCCTCGGCGACGAGCGTCCCGCCCGACCTCACGTATTCGATGAGCTTTTGAATGTGGGGCTGGGACATCATGACCGGATACGGCACGATTAGGAGCTTGTAGTCCTTCCAGCGCTCGGGGACGAGGTCGCGGACATGGAGGAAGTCGACCGGGATGTGCCGTTCGTAGAAGGCCCGGTGGATCCCCTGGAGGGATTCGCTGACGTTGTTGACGCCGACGGACTGGCCTTCGCTGGTGAAAGCCTGCTGGCCGCCGACCATGTGCGCGAGCGGGTTGTAGACGATGGCGATTTCGGCCTTGGCCGGAAGGCTCCCCAGGAACAGATCCTTGTTGGCGGTGATGACGCGGGCGATGCGGCCGGCCTCGACGGCCCGCTCGGTGACCTTGCCGTCGAGCTCGACCAGCCCGTAGCCGCCGGCCTCATATCCGGAGCTCATCGGAAAATAGGCGTAGATATTGACGGCCCGGGCGCCGTAGGCGACCGTACTCCACATCCAGTCGCGGAGGTCGGCGCCCACGACCGGGACGCTCATCTTCATCCCGAAGACGCCGTAACCGGCCTGGAGCTCCCCGATGGTGAACCCTCGGTTGAGGAGGCCCATCGAGCGGACGAAATCGAGCCCCGAGGAGCGGAAGAACGGAGACCAGGGTTTCAGGGTCCAGGCGTGTTTGGGATAGATTGAAGTCCCGTAAAAATCGACGCTGTCGGCCATCTTCCGGTCGTCGGGCGTCCCGGACCAGTCGGGGCGGCTGAACATGCCCGGGATGGCCGAGTGGCTGGTCACGACGCCCTCGGGGATGACGGCCTTGACGGCGTCGGCCTTGAGCTTCAGGTCCTGGGCGAGCTTGTCGGAGATGAACTCCTTCCAGTCGATATAATCGGTGTAGGTCAGGATGGTCCCATAGCGGGGTGGCTCGACCTCGTCCCAACCCCGGAAAGTCCGGTACCAGGCCTTGTTGAGCGCGGCGATCGTCCCATAGCGGGCTTTGAGCCACTCCCGGAAGCGGGCCTGGGTGGAGGGGCAGTAGCAGAACTGGACATGCTCGAGGTTCCCGACGTAATAGACCTCGGCCCAGTTGATGATGTGGGGCTCGCTCCACAGGTCCCATCCGTAGAAGGCGGGCTTTCCCTTGACGGCCTTGGCCGCTTCGGTCAAAAACGCCAGTATCTTATCCCGGACGCCGGGGTGGTCGAAGCAGAATCCGGGCGCGGCCTGGGATTTGACGGCGACGCCGTTCGAGGACACGAATTTGGCCTCGGGATGACGGGCTTCGACCCAATCCGGCGCGGAGTCGATGTAGACCTGGACGATGACTTTAAGACCGAGCTCCCCGGCCAGGTCGGCGATCGTGCTCAGGGCGCCGAAATCATAGCGGCCCTCCTCCCTCTCGCAGGCAGTCCATTCGATCCAGGTCCGGACCGTGTTGAAACCGAGGCCTTTGATTTGTTCCAGGTCCTTGCGCCAGACGGCGGCCGACTCCGGACTCACGGTTTCCAACATGGGCGCTCGAGCCTTGCCGCCCGGGTACCAGACGGAAACCGGGAAGAATCCCCGCGTCTTGTCGGCGGCAGCGAGCGCTCCCGTCAAGGCCATGGCCGCGGCCAGGCCTAAAGCCGGAAAAATCCATATCTGCTTCGTCCGTCTCGTGATCCGGGCCATTCGGGCTCTCCTTTGAATGAAGTCGGCGGCGCCGCCGGTGCGCGGCGGCCGGGGTTATTTTTTCAAGAAAGAATTTCGGATGACCTCGAGCAGCACGGACTGTCCCTGCCAGCGGTCCAGGCTGATTTCCCAGACGATCAGGCCGGCCGACCCCTTCTCCTTGATATAGAGGCATTTGCGCCAGACCGAGGAGACGTCGTCATAGGAAATGATCTCTCCGCCGCCCGGTTTCCGCAGATAGGGGACCTTGGCGCAGCGGTCCCAGAAAGAGGGCCATCCGGCCGCGCGGAAGGTCATGACCTCGTAGAAGGGGTAGTACCGGCTGTCTCGAAATCGATCGTAGAGATAACCGGTATCGAAAGAGCGGCCGTAAAAAGGGACGCCCAGAAGAAGCTTGCCGAGCGGGATACCGCGGCTCCGGGCATAGAGAAAGGTATCGTTCATGGAGCCGCATTCGTCCCCGTCACAGCTGAAGAGAGGAGCGTTGTGTCCGGAATGGTCGGTCCAGGGTCCATGGAAGTCATAAGTCATGAAACCGACAAAATCGAAATAGGGATGCAGGGTCTCGAATTCGATCCAGCGGCCGTAGTAATCGCCCGATGAGGCGGCCATGGTCAACAGGCGGGGCGGCGTCATGGCCTTGAGGGCGACCGCCAGCCCTTTAATCAACTGCGTAAAGTTCGTCCTCTCGGCGGCGGTTTCCGGGAATTCCCAATCGATGTCGACGCCGTCGTAGTCGTAGTCGCGGCAGAAATCCGCGACCTGGCCGATGAACTTGGCCCGTTTGGCGGAATCGGCGGCCATCGGCGTAAATCCCGCGCAGTTCCCCCAGCCGCCCAGGCTCATAAGGACCTTGACCCCGTGAAGGTGGGCCGTCTGGTTCAGCGCGGGATAGACGAAATCTTGGGGAAGGACGAGATTGCCCTTGGCGTCGGGCATGGCGAAGGAGACGGCGATATGGGTCAGCGAATCGTAGGCGATCATGGTATGGTCGAAGGCGGCCCGGTTCCAGCTCGGGAAGTAGCCGATCACGACATGATCCAGCTGGGGGAGAGGCGGCCGCACTCCGGCCCGGGTCCGGACGGCCTGCGCCCCGAAGACGCGGGCCATGCCCAGCAGGATCAAGAGAACAATCGCCGTCGGCGTCCGCTTCATCGGTTTTGAATTTTCAATATACGCCATTCCCCAATCCTTTTCAATTCGGGCGCGGGCGTCGAAAGTATCTCCGTTTCCGTGAAAGACTCATCAGCAGTCAGGCCAGCTGAGGAGGAAGCCATCCGGAGGCGAGCGGGCATGGTCCCTCGAAGAGGGGAGCGAGCCGAGGACTAAGCGGATTTTTCTCGCTGGGAAAAATCCGCGGGCTGACGATTCAGCTGACCTGACTGTGACAGTATCGCGGATAAGGAGATGTTTCCCCGGGCGACAAAACGCTTGACAGAGAGAGTGTCCTTTCTCTAAAGTGGAATTTCATGACGCCGTTCCCCCACGCCGCGGTCGGACTGATCGGCTGGAAATACGCCGACCACAGTCATGGCCTCAAGGCTCTGCTCATTTTCGTCTTCGTCTCCTGCCTGCCCGACGCGGATTTCGTCCTCTACCCGTTGCTGGGCAAACCCGATTGGCTCCTCCATCAACGCTATACGCACAACGTCAGCGTCGCGCTCTTGTCCGCTTTAATCTTCTTCCCATTCTTGAGGATGGCGCGCGCCCGGATCGGCCTGGTCCTGGTCGCCCTCTCCCATCTCGTCATGGACGTCTTTGTCGTCGATACGCTGGCGCCGATCGGGTTCCGGCCCTTCCTCCCCTTCTCGGACGCGCCCCTCAATTTCGGCGTCTTTCCCTTCGTCAAGAGGGGGACGGTCGCCCAGGTCCTGTCCGCTCCCAACCTGATCGCGTTCGGGCTCGAGCTCGGGCTGTTCGTCCTGCCGGCCCTGATCCTCTGCCGGAAAGAGATCGCCGCCCTCCGGAAAAACAAATCCTCCGTTTGATCCGAGCCTGCCGGTTGACGACAGACCCCCGAAGTCCTATTATTAAGGAAGAGGGGGCTGGGTAATCGGGCCCGGAGACGGGCCAAGGAGGCAGCGATGAACCGGAAATGGATCACGATCGGATGCATCGTCCTCGTCGGCGCGGCGCTGTTGAGCGCGCCGCTTCTGGCCGCCGACGACAAGCCGAAAAAGGGCCCGGCTAAAGTCGTCTGGGACCAGCCATTCGCGAAAGCGGCGATCGCCCCCGGCGGCACGGCGGCCTTGAACGCCGTTTTCACGGCGAACAAGGACCTGACCGAAGTCGGCTTCGCCGTGAGCCCTTCCATCAAGAACGTGCTGACCGTGACGCCGACCGGTCTGCCCTCGGTCGCGGCCGGGACGCCCGTTCCCATCACGCTGACCGTTCTCATCCCGGCCGATCCCGAGTGCCGGAATTTCAACGGCAACCTATGGGTGACCGTTCGGGGGAAAAAGATCAACAAGCCGCTCCACTTGCGATTTAAGGTTAAGCGGGCCGATTAATCCCAACATGGATTGATTCCCGGCGGCGTCTCTTCGTGAGAGGTGGGCTCCTGCAAACGGCTATTCCAGGCTGCCGACGACCTTCTCGACGTCCTCCAAAATCTCGCAGGACTTGACCAGGGCCTTCATCGTGTTGTGGTCGGTGTAGAGAGGCCGGTCCTCATCGAGATGGGAGACGTGGCGGCGGATGGCCGCGCGGGCCGTCTCCGTCCCCTTCCCCGGCTTGAAGCTCCGGAAGTCGAGTCCCTGGGCGGCCGCCATGAACTCGATCCCTAGGATGCCGTAGGCGTTGTCCAGGATCTGCTCGTTCTTGAGGGCCGTGTTCATGCCCATCGAGACGAAGTCTTCCTGATCGGCCGCCGCCGGAATGGACTGGATCGAGGCGGGCGCCGACAGGATCCTCTGCTCGACGATCAACATGTCGGCCGTGTACTGGCTCAGCATCATCCCCGAGAACATGCCGGCGCCCTTGGTCAGGAAGGCGGGCAGGCCCACGCTCAGGGCCGGATTGGTCAGACGGTTGAGCCTTCGCTCCGAGAGGACGCAAATCATGGTGACGGCCACCCCGACCATGTCCATGGGAAGCGAAATCGGGCTCCCCTGGAAGTTGGCGCCGGTCAGGGTCAGCTTGAACTCGGGAAGGAAGATCGGGTTGTCGGCCGTGCCGTTGAGCTCGGTCTCGACCTGTTTCCGGGCGTGGGCG
>JALHUR010000497.1 GCA_022867325.1 Candidatus Aminicenantota bacterium
AGCCCGATGGCGATGGGGATGTTGGTCGTCCCCGACTGGAACTTGTTGATAAAGCCGACGACGGCCGGGACGAGGTAGCCGAGACCGACGCCGACGGCCATGGCCAGAAATATCCAAAGGGTCAGGTAACGATCGAGGAACTTGAGCCTGATGTTCCCGGGCGTCATGAGTTTCTCCTTCCTTTTTCCCCGTCATGCCTCCGCATCCCTATCACCTCCCAAGCAGAAAATACAGCCCGATGGCTATGACGAGAACGCCGGCCGCCTTTTGGAAAACGGCGTTCGCTTTCCTCATGCCCTTCGATTCGAGAAGCTTTTTCGCCGCGCCGATGGAGGTCCCGGCGACCAGGATCAGCAAAGAGTGCCCCAGGGCGTAAACGAAAAGCAGAAAAGCCCCGTAGACGATGTTTCCTTTCTGAGCGACAAAGGCCAGCAGGACGGCCAGGATGGGAACCGCGCAAGGTGTCGAGATAACGCCGAAGAGGAGCCCCAGCAGAAAAGCGCCCGCATTGCCGGCCGTTTTCACGCGAAGAGAGGCGGGAACGGGGATATTGAAACGAAAAACTCCCAGCAGGTGGACGCCCATGACAAGACAGACCGCCGCGACGGCGTACTTCCAGAAACTCCCGACGTCGCCGAACATCCGGCCCAGGAGGGCGGACACAAGCCCCAGGGCCGTGAACGTCACGGCCAGTCCCAAAACGAAAAAGAGAGAGAAGACCAGCGACCGCTTCAGGTTCGAGGTCTCCCTGTTCCCGGAGACGACACCCATCAGCAACGGGACCATGGCCAAGACACAGGGGTTGGAGGCCGTCATCAGCCCTCCCACGAAGACCGCCAAGGGCGCCAGCCAGGGGCTGTGTTGGAGAAGCTGGTTGATGTCGCCGAAGAGTCGTTCCATGCTAATCCACCGTTCCGCTTATTTCCTGACTCCCATTTTTTCCAGGACCTTGAGAATCTCTTCCTTGGGATAAAGCCCCATGTGGCGGAAAATTTCCTTGCCCTCGGCGTCGATGAAGATCTGGGTCGGGATGAGCTGAACCTTGTACTTGCGGGCCGGGGCCGGGTCCTCCCAGACGTCGTAGAAAACGACCAGGACATCGTCGGGGAAAGTGGCGGCGATCTCCTTCATGATCGGCTGCATCTGGCGGCAGGGGATGCAGCGGTCCGAGCCGAGCTCGAGGAAGGCGGCTCTATATTTGGAGAAATCGATCTCAAGGCTCTTGGTCTTGAGGACCGCGCCCTTTTGCTCCTTCATCTTCTCTTTGGACGTTGTAGAATCCTGATCTCCCATCGCCCGGCCGTAACCGGAAACCGACAGCGAAAGCCAGAGGATGATCAGCCCGCTAAGCGCATTTCGTTTCATGAGGTGTTCTCCTGTTCAATATTCGATTTAATAGAACGCCGATCGCGATGATGCAAGGGAGGGTTAACGCCAGCCGGACTCCGGCGAAAGCCCCGCCCAGGAACTTGATTTCAAAAAGAATCATGGGGATTTTAATCGATGCCCAGGCGCAGATAAAAATGGTCATGTTCGTCAGGCTCGCCCCCTTGCCCAGGAGCGACTTGGCCAGCGGGAAGCCGGCGTAAAGGGGACCCATGCCCGCCGTTCCGGCGAGAATGGCGAAGAGGGCCCCCTTGACGCCGGATCCCTTCCCCATGGCCGCTTCGATCACCCTCCTCGGCACCCAGGCGTCGAAAAGACCGACCAAGACGAGGATCGGCGGAAGAATCGCGATCATCTCGAGGAAATAATTCCCGGCGGTCGACATCACCTCCCGGGCCTTATCCGGTCTCACAATGAATAAGGCGAAGTGGACAGCGGCCATGAGAACAAGCAGGCCGAGAGGGACGCTGTGCTTCTTCAACCGAGAACAACTCCCATCGCGAGAGCGATGACAATGGCGAAGATAAAGCTCAGGACATTTCTCCACAAGGCAAACCTTTTACCGAAAAATCCGGCCTCGAGCGGCGCCGTCAGAATCCCGACCATGACCAGGGTCGTAACGAAGGCCGCAATGGCCTCGACGCCGGCGCCTTGTCTGAGAAAAGAGCCGGCCAGCGGAAAGGCAATAAAGGCTTGAATCAGGACGATGGAGCCGAAAAAGGCCGCTACCGCTACGCCCTTGATGCCGGATCCCGGCCCGATGGCGCGGGATACGGCCTCCGGCGGAAGAAAGGCCAGGATGAACCCGATCGACCAGATGGTCAGCAGGACGAGCCAGGCCATGGATTCGAGCATTTTCCGCGCCGCCCCGAGCGCCCTTTGGGACTTGTCCTTATTCTTCAAGAAAGAGAAAACCAGACCGGCCGCCGCCGCCCCCCAGAGGATCGCGGTGAAAAGCACGCCTTCACCTGACCTGGATCGCCAAGACCGTCATCCGGGTTTCCGCGGACAGAGACCGCGTCTCCTTTTCCTTGGGCACGAACACCCAGGAGCTTTTTCTGAGAGGCCGCGTCTCGCCGTCGATAATAATTCGCCCTTCACCTTCGACGACAATAAAAACGACGTCATGTTCCATCCGGCAGGGAGGGATTTGCTGCCCCGGCTCCAGGCCCATGACCTGAGCCTTGATCTTCGAGGACTCAAAAAAAACGGTCTTCGTGTGTTGAGCCGCGGAAAACTTCGCCAGCGTTTCGATCTCGAAAATATCCATCCTCGCCTCTATTGCTCTCCCCGAATCCAATCCTTGATTTCCTCGGGGCGCGGGAGGCGGCCCGAACACTTGACCTTGCCGTCGATGACCAGGCCGGGCGTGGCCAAAATCCCGAAGGCCATGATCTTCTTGATATCGGTGACCTTTTCGACGTCCGCGGCTACGCCGAGCTCGGCCAGCGCGTTCATCACCCGCTTTTCGACCTCGTGGCATCTTGGGCACCCCGGTCCGAGGACTTTGATTTCCATGAAAACCTCCAGTCCTTAAGTTTTAATCAATGCACGAACGCGCCAAAAATCCATCCCGTCGCCGTCGCCATGACGACAACGAGAAAGATGTAAACGAGCGCTTTCTTAGCTCCCATGATCCTCCCGATGACGATCATGCTCGGGAGGGAGAGCGCCGGACCGGCCAGCAGGAGCGCCAAAGCCGGGCCCTGGCCCATGCCCGAGCCGAGCAAGCCCTGGAGAATGGGAACTTCGGTCAGGGTCGCGAAATACATCAGAGCTCCCGATACCGAAGCAAAAAAGTTCGCCCACAGGCCGTTCCCCCCGACCAAACCCGCGATGGCCGAGCTGGGGATGACCCCCTCGTGGCCGGGGCGCCCCAGGAGGAACCCGGCCAGCATCACGCCTCCCAGCAGAAGGGGAAGAATCTGCTTGGCGAAGATCCAGGTGGAAGACGTCCACTCTTTGAGTTCATCCTTCTTAAACCACTTCACGATCATCCAGGACAGGGCGGCCGCGAATACGGCCGTCAGACTCCATTTCGCCTTGTAGACCGCATACCAAGCCTTGACGGACGGGTCGCTCTTCGCCCAGTTCATGAAGACCAGGATGGCGACCATCGCGCCGATATGGAGGGCCGTCTTCCAGAGGGGCCTCTCGTCCTTGCCGGATTCATCCTGGACGAATCCGGCGCCGTTGCGGGCCTGGTCATCGTGCTTTCGGAAAAAGACCTGCATCAGCAGGCCGATGACGACCGAGAAGCCGACGGCCCCGAGGACCCTGGCCAGCCCGATCTTCCAGCCCAGGACCTTGGCCGTCATGATGATGGCCAACACGTTGATGGCCGGCCCGGAGTAGAGGAACGCCGTCGCCGGCCCGATGCCCGCGCCCCGCGTATAGATCCCGGCGAAGAGGGGGAGCACCGTGCACGAACAGACGGCCAGGATGGCCCCCGAGACCGAGGCCACCGAATAGGCCAGGAATTTGTTGGCCTTGGGCCCCAAGTAACGGATGACCGACTCTTTCCGAACGAAGACGGAGATCGCCCCGGCGATGAAGAAGGCCGGGACGAGGCAGAAAATGACGTGAAGCCTCGCATATTCCTGGACCATCAGGAACGCTTCGATGAGGGCGTTCTGGATCCCGGTCTTGGAGAAAGGGATGAAATAGGCGGCCAGGAAGACGAGGAGGAGGATGAGGAAGATGCGCTTTTCCTTCATGATTTCAATCCCGAATTCTTCATTTTTATGCGGCACATTTCCTCCGGGGGCTTTCCCGGAGACAGGAAGATAGCCGTTTCCGGTCGCTCCCGGCGACATCCGCTCCGGCCGCCTTGATACGGATTTGCTGGCTGAGGAACGGACCCAAACCGCGCCGGACCGGCGCGGGAACGCGGTAAATGATCCACCTCCCGTCGCGGACGTCTTTGACCAGACCGGCCTCGCGGAGGATCCTGAGCTGGTGGGAGACCCGGGACTGCTCCAGGCCCAGGACGGCCGTGAGCTCGCAGACGCACAGGTCTCGCCGCATGAGAAGAAGGACGATCCGGAGCCGGGTCGGGTCCGAGAGGGCCTTGAAGGTCGCGACGAGGCTTTTCATGTCCGTCGATCTTACATATGAAGAATTTATCATATATAGAAAGGTCCGGGCCGTCAAGAGAGAGAATTCTGGAATTCTGGGGACACATCACTTAATTCGGACCATTCTTTCAAGGGAAAACCCGTAGGGCTGGAAAGACCGGGAATTACTAAGCCGGGCGAAATATAGTTGACTCCATATTTCCTTATCGCCCGGCTAGTACTCGGGGAGCAGCAAGGACTATGCAATGTCTATTCTGCTCCCCGTAGTAAGTGATGTGTCCCCAGAATTCATTCGCCCAGGGCGGCGCGGCGCTGGACCTTCTTTTCCTCGTAGGAGCGCGGGACGAATACCGGCTTCCCCGTCTCGGGATCCATCCCGGTGTGGTACATGCAGGTCGAGCGGGTCATCGGCGTCGGGGTGAAGACCTGGATCCCCTCGGCCGGCCTGTCCCCTTCCTTTTCGAGGGCGCGCAGTACGCGGCCGAGCTCGCGCGCTTCTTTGTCCCCGCTCCCCGGGTGGGCCACCATGAAATAATAGGCCAGGTGTTGCTGCCTCCCGCGATTGATGCGGCGGAACAACCGCCGGAACTCCTTGAGCGATCCCCGGTCCTTGTTCATGGCCCGCAGGACGGCCGGGGCGACATGCTCGGGGGCGATCTTGAGCAGACCGCTCAGGTGGTGGGCGGAGAGCTCTTCGAGATATTCGGGACTGTCCATGGCCAGGTCGTAGCGGATCCCGCTCCTGACAAAGACCTTCTTGACGCCGGGAACGGCCCGGGCTTTCCTCATCAGCCGGATGAGCCGGCCGTGGCTCCGGTCGAGACGGCGGCAGTCGAGGCAGTCTCCGTCCGCGCAGCCGGGGCTGCAATCCATCCCGTACATGTTCGCGGTCGGACCTCCCAAATCGTCTATGAAGCCCTTGAAGTCGGGGTGGCGGGTCAGGCCGCGAATCTCATCCAGGATGGACTCCTCGCTCCGCGAGACGATCCGGTCTCCCTGGTGCAGGGAGAGGGCGCAGAAAGAGCAATCCCCGATACAGCCCCGGTGGGTCACGACCGAGAACCGGGCCATCTGGAACTCCGGGAAATCCTTCGGGATCATCCGCGAAAAGGGAAGGCCGTAGATTCCATCCAGGTCTTTGGTCGCATAGATCGGCATCGGATATTGGATGACGAAGCGGTTGGCGTGTTTTTGGGCCAGGCCGGCCCGGTTCGAAAACGCCCGCTGCGCCCGGCAGAACATATCCGGATCCGCACTCGCCTCTTCGAATGAAGGGATCTCGCGGAAACCGGCCGGGACTTCATGACGGACAACGCAGGTCCCGGGGATTCCGTCGAACCCCCGCCCCTCCGCGAATCTCCGCGCGATCTCGACGACCTGGAGCTCTCCCGGCCCGTAGACGAGGATATCGGCCCGGGAGTCGAGCAGAAGGCTGCGCCGGACCCGGTCCTCCCAGTAGTCATAGTGGGCGAAGCGGCGGAGCGAAGCCTCGATGCCGCCGATGACGAGGGGCGATCCCGGGAAGAGTTCCTTGAGCTTGGCGCAGTAGACGAGGACGGCCCGGTCCGGGATCCCCGAGGCGCGCGGGGCGTGGGCGTCCTTGGACCTCCTCCGCTTGAGGGGGGTCGTGTTGACGAGCAGGCTGTCGATCGAGCCCGCGGTCACGCCGAAAAACAGGCGCGGCCGGCCCAGCCGCATAAAATCGTGGTCCCGCGTCCAATCCGGACGCCCGACGACGCCGACCCGGTACCCTTGGGCGTCCAGGACGCGGGCGATCACCCCGACGCCGGACAGGGGATGGTCGGCATAGGGCTCGCCCCCGACGAGGATGACGTCGAAGTCCCGGCCGAAGGTTGAGATCATCGTATCCGTCCCCGCTCAGCCCCCTTCGCGGGATGGAGGAATAGCGAATTTCCCGCTTCGGGGACAGGCGCTCCAACGCCTTCAATAGGGAGATTCCTCGGATATAAGCCCATGGAGCTTCAGTAGCGCTGGCGCTCGAAGATAACATAGCCGAAAAGGGCGTTCCCGACAAGGACGGCGCCGGCGGCATAAAACGCGGCGGGCAGTCCGGCCCGGGCGCCCAGCAACGGAAAGACGATCGCGCCGCAGGCCTGCCCGGCGATCTGGAGGGCGAGGAGCAGCCCCGCGCTGCCGCCGATCGTTCGCCGCTCGAACAAGCGCGAGATGAAGATGACGACCAGCGCGGCCAGCAGCCCGTCGCCGATCTCGTGGAGAATGCGGAAGGCCAGCGAGAGATAGACGTTCTCGCGGACCATGAGGATGAGACCTGCCCCGGACATCAGCATGGCGGCCGGGACCAGCTTCCGGTTCAGCCGCTCGTCGAAGCGGAGGCGGCTGAAGAGAAGGGCCGTCAGGGCCAGGAACAGGAAGGGGATCGTGATGTACAGGGCGAGCCGGACGTTGTCGAGCCCGAAGTAGGTCCGCAGGAAGGGGCTGTAGACCGTCGTCTCCAGACCCCAATGGAGGGCGAGGACGACGATGAAGACCGAAAAGAGAAGCGTGCGCTTTTGGGCCAATCCGGGGCCGTAAGCGCGGAGCGGAACCGCCTCGAACTTCTCATGATCCAGGCCCCGGAGAACGAAGAGGCCGGAGAGGAGGATCAGGGCGTTGACGATATAGAGGGCCCGGAATCCGGAGAATTGGGACAGGGGGCCGCCGGCCATGACGCCGATCGACATCCCCAGGGCCATCCAAAAGGCGTATAACCCGTACTTCCGGTTCTGGTCGATCCGCGTCTCGTCCTTGAAGTAGAGGCTGTTCACGGACACGTCGAGGGCGTTGTTGGTCGCCCCCAGCAGCAGGAAAATCAGGACGGCGACCGGAAACGAACGCGTCCAGGCCAGGGCGGCGACGACGGCCGCCTGAACGACGATGGCCCCCCGGATGACCCCTTTGATCGAGACGCGGTCGTTGATGAGCCCGGTCGGGAAAGAGACCAGGAGCGGCGCGAAAGCAAAGACGGACACGGCCAGGCCCATCCGCCACCCGGTCCAGCCCAAGCTCATGAAGTAGAGGGGCGTAAAGAACAGCGCGGAGTTGAGGACGAACTTGCGGATGAAGTTCAGGGCGTGAACCGTTCGGACCGTGGCCATGGGACGGTCTATTATATACGGCGCGTCCCCGATAAAAAAGGGGCGCTCCCTCCCTCGGCCGGGAGAGGGACCGCCCCTCGAACAAACCTAAATAGGGTTAGAGCCTCAATCCTTCTTCAGGGTGAGGCTTCCGCTCTTGATGGAAACGCTTCCGCTGAAGCTCTTGGCCGTCACCAGGGCGCCGCCCTTGTTCACGGTCCCCCGGATCTCGCGGGGCGACATCTTGCCCGAAACCTTGATGTCGAAATCGGTGTCGATGTCGCCGCTGAAGGTCTCCACTTCCAACTCGAAGCTGGAGTCCGCGGGCAGGTTGATCGTGACGTCGCCGCTGTGGGACTCGAGGACGTAACGGCCCTTGGGAGCCGTCAGGCTTTCGAAGGTCACGTCGCCGCTCACGGTCTTTGCCTTGACCGTCTCGGCCCCGGAGACGTCCCTGAGGTCGACGTTGCCGCTGACCGAGGACGCCTCGATCGAGCCCTCGACGCGGCGGACGGTCACGTCGCCGGATACGCTGCCCGCGTCGATGCCGCCCTTGATGTCCGAGGCCTTGACATCGCCGCTGACGCTGGCGCACTCGGCGCCGGCCGCGGCCTTGGTCAGGGTCACGTCGCCGCTGACGGACTTGGCCCGGACCGGACCGCCTATGGCCTCGACCTCGACCTCGCCGCTGACCGAGTGGACGTCGACGGCGGCCTTGGCCGGAACATAGAGAGTGAAGTCCACGGAAACGTTCCCGGAATCATGCCCCCACCAGCTGCGCTTGGGGTACTTGATCTCGATCCGGACGGTCCGGCCGTCGCCGACGACCTCGATCATGACCTCCTTGGCGTTCTCCTCGGCCTTGGCCTTGGAGGAGGCCTCGCTCGTCTTCAGGGCGTCGATTTTCACCTGGGCCTTGTCCCAGCTGAAAACCTTGATGTCCCCGGATATATTACTGAGGTAGACCTTCCCGTCAACGGCCAGGTCCAAAGTTTTTTCGAACTTCTCCTGGTAATCATCGTGGGCCCGGGCTGCGGCCGCTCCCCAGGCCAGGATAAGAAACGCGGCACAGGCCGCTCCCGCCATCCGGATGATTCGTTTTCTTTCTCTCATGTTCGGTCCTCCTTATTCGTCATCGCTCGTTGATTCCAATCTATATTTTCGGTTCCGCCTTGGTTTGCGGATACGATTGACGTCCGATCTCGACCGCCGCCTCGAGAAAATCGACTTTGCCGCGGAAGGCGTCGAGCAGGAAAGCCCGCGCCTTCAGGTCGCCAGGATCTCGCTTGACGGCGTCCTCGCCGGCCAGGATCAGGGCGTCGAAAGCGCCGAGCTCCTTGCCCACGAGGTCCGCCATCCCGGGAGACAAATTTCCCGCCTGGGAAGCGACGGCTTCACCGAGGGCTTTGATGGCCAAACGGTAGTGGTTCTCGGCCTCGGCCAACTTGGCGATCGTGAAGTCCATCCCGCCCTTCGCCGGGACCGCAGGCCCGCGGCTTTTGAGGACGCGCTGGCCCAGGAAGGCCCCCGCGGCGACAAGGACGAGGGCCAGCAGGCCGGCCGTCGCCAAGCGCAGGGCGGGCGAGAAGCCGGGGAGCCAGGCCCGTTCCTGGGGCCGGTGCGCCGCGGCCGGAATTTCGCGCCGGGCCGCGGCCAGCCCGGCCTTGATTCCCGCCCAGGGGCGATCCGAAGGCTGCGGCGTTTCAAGCTCCCGCGCCTCCCGGACAAGGGACGTCAGGTCCTCCCTGACTTGCCGGCAGGCGGCGCATCTTTCGAGATGGCGCTCGAGACGCCGGATTCCGGCGGCCCCAAGCTCTCCGTCGATGTGTTCGCTGATTTTCTTTTGAGCCTGCGCGCATCTCATGGTCGTTCTCCTTCAGACGGCCCGTTTCCGTTCGAGGTGCTCCCGGAGCTTCATCCGGGCCTTGAAGAGCTGGGACTTCGAAGTCCCGACCGAACAGCCGAGGGTCCTGGAAATCTCCTCGTGCTTGAATCCCTGGAGGTCGTGGAGGAGGAAGACGGCCCGCAGCCCTGCGGGAAGGCCGGAGATGGCCTCCTCGAGCGGTTTGCGGGCTTCGGAGGGCCGTTCGGACCCGCCGTGGGCGGCCAGGATTCCTTCGACGTCGCTGAGCGAGACGGTCTTCCCCCGCCCCGACTTGACCTCCCGGAGATAGCTGAAGCACGTATTGACGGCGATCCGATAGGCCCAGGGCTCGAAAGTCTCGGGCCTGTCGACATCGTCCAAATGGGAGAAAATCTTCAGGAAGATGTCCTGGAGCAGGTCCTCGGCTACGGTCGCGTTCGAGGTGTATCGATAGGCGAGGCCGAACAGGGGGCCTTTGAGGCGGGTATAGATGGTTTCGAGGGCCTTCTCGTCTCCCCGTTTGGCGCGCCGGAGAAGATCGGCTTTTTCTTCCCCGATTCCGATGCTCATATCTATCGGCTCCCCGGCGGTCAGAGGGACGATACCGAGAAGGCTATTATCCCTGATTTCGGGGGTCGGCGCCAGCAGGAGTTCGGTCATTCCTCGCCTCACCCTATAAGATGAAGGAGGAGGTGAAAAGGTTGCCAAAA
>JALHUR010000498.1 GCA_022867325.1 Candidatus Aminicenantota bacterium
AGCCGAGAGCGTGATCACGGACTTGCCGCTGCGCCTGCCCGTGATCGACATCCACACCGTGGGCGCGGGCGGGGGATCGATCGCCATTCTCGACAGCGGCGGATCGCTCAGGGTCGGGCCGGAGAGCGCCGGCGCCGATCCCGGCCCGGCCTGCTACGGCCGGGGCGACCTCCCGACCGTCACGGACGCCAACCTCCTCTGCGGCCGCCTCGACCCGGACTTTTTCCTGGGCGGCGCGATGAAAATCGACCCCGAGCGGAGCCGCCAGGCGATCGCCCGCCTGGCCCGCCGGATGAGGAAATCTCCGGTCGAAACGGCGCTGGGCATCATCGGCATCGCCAACGCCAACATGGAAAAGGCCATCCGGGTCATCTCGATCGAGCGGGGGCGCGACCCGCGCCGCTTCGCGCTGTTCTCCTTCGGCGGGGCGGGCGGGATGCACGCCGCCGAGATGGCCTCCGATCTCCATATGCCGTGCGTTTTCGTCCCCCGCCGGGCGGGGGTGCTGTCGGCGCTGGGGCTCCTTCTGGCCGACGCCATCAAGGACTATTCCCGGTCGTTGCTCGCCCCCCTCGCGGAACTCTCCCCCAGCCGGACGGCCCGAATCTTCAACGAGCTTGCGCGCCTCGCCCTCAGGGAGATGCGGGAGGACGGGTTCCCGAAGAGCCGAGTCCGCTTTTCGGCCTCCCTCGACATGCGCTACCTGGGCCAGTCCTATGAAATCACCGTGCCCTGGCGGCCGGACGGTTGGGACGCCGCGCGGCTCGCTTCCGATTTCCGGAGCGAGCACCGCCGGCTCTACTCCTACGACCACCCGGACAAGCCGGTCGAAGTCGTGACGCTCCGCCTCAAAGCCGTTGTCCCCAGTCCCCCATTGCGCTGGAAGCGGGAGCCCGAGGGACCGGCTTCGCCGAAACAAGCTCTTCTCAAGCGCCAGCCCATCGTCTATGGGAAGCGGTCGTGGGACGGCGCGGTCTACAGCCGGTCCCTGCTCCGCGCCGGAAACCGAATCGACGGCCCGGCCCTTGTCATCGATCCAGAGTCGACAAGCTTTATCCCGCCCGGTTTCCGGGGCCGGCTCGACCGCCTGGGAAACCTGATCATCGACAGGGGGCTCTAAAAAGATGGGACGATTCGATCCGATCGAGCTCGAGCTCTTCAAGAACATTTTCGTTTCGATCTCGGAAGAGATGGCCGCTGTCCTGGGCCGGACGGCGCTCTCGCCCAACATCAAGGAACGCAAGGATTTCTCCTGCGCCCTGTTCGACGAACGGGGCGAGACTTTCGCCCAAGGGTCCCACATCCCCGTCCACTTGGGGGCCATGCCGCTTTCGGTCCAGGCGGCGCTCGAATCGGTCAGGTTCGAGGAAGGCGACTTGGTCATGCTCAACGATCCCTACCGGGGCGGGACCCACCTTCCCGATATCACCTGCGTCTCGCCCGTGTTCGTGGCCGGCCGGCCTCGCTTCTTCGTCGCCAACCGGGCTCATCATTCCGACGTCGGCGGGATGACCCCGGGATCGATGCCCCTGGCCGTTGAAATTTTCCAGGAAGGCCTGATCATCCCGCCCCTCAAGCTCGTCAAGCGGGGACGGCTCGATCAGGACGTCCTGAGCCTTCTCCTGGCCAATGTCCGGACCCCCGAGGAACGGAAAGGCGACCTCCTGGCCCAGATGGCGGCCAACGAGAAGGGGAAACAACGGGTCGAGGAGACGGTCGCCAAGTACGGCTTGGCCAAGCTCCGCCGGACGACCGCCGTCATCCGGACCTATACGGAGCGCGTCCTGCGCAAGACGCTCGGCGGGATTCCCGACGGCCGCTACGCGTTCACGGACCACCTCGACGACGACGGAATCGGGGGGAGGCCGGTCGCCATCAAGGTCGCGGTCACGGTCCGCGGCGATCGGGCCGTCATCGACTTCGCGGGGTCCTCGCCCCAGGTCGCGGGCGGGGTCAACGCCAACCTGGCCGTCACGATGTCGGCCGTCCTCTACGTCTTCCGATCGCTGGTCGAGGAGGATATTCCCTTCAACACGGGTCTCATGAAACCCCTCCTGATCAAGGCCCCGCTCGGCTCAATCGTGAACGCCGTCTTCCCGGCGGCCACGGCCGCGGGGAACGTCGAGACTTCACAGCGGATCGTGGACGTCCTGCTGGGCGCACTGGCCAAGGCCGTCCCGGACCGGATTCCGGCGGCCAGCTCGGGGACGATGAATAACATCGCTTTCGGAGGCCGCGATCCGGCGCGGAATACGCCCTTCGCCTACTACGAAACGATCGGGGGCGGGATGGGCGCCTGCGCGGAACGGGACGGCCTCGACGGCGTCCACACCCATATGACAAACTCCCTCAACACGCCGATCGAGGCGCTCGAGGCCTATCTCCCGATCCGGATCCGCCGCTACGGGCTCCGCCGGGGCTCGGCCGGCCGCGGACGGCGGCGGGGCGGCGAGGGGATCGTCCGCGAATACGAGTTCCTCGTCCCCTGCCGGGTGACCGTGCTTTCGGATCGGCGGCGCTTCCGGCCCTACGGACTCGAGGGCGGGACGCCCGGGGCGCCGGGCCGCAACACGCTTATTTCGGGAGGCCGGGCCGTCCGGCTCAGATCCAAGGCAAATATCCAGGTCAAAGCCGGCGACATTCTCAGGATCGAAACGCCGGGCGGTGGCGGATTCGGATCTCCGGCTTGACATTTCCACCCCTTCTATAAGATATACAAGTACCGAGGGTTTTGCATCTTCAATAAAATCCATCAAGAGGAGGAGGAATGAAGAAAGTATTTTTCGTTTTGGTTGCCCTGTTCGTTCTCTGCGCCTTCGTCAGTGCCTCCGAAGTGATCATACTTAAAGTCAATGTCCAACTGGCCAATGTCCGCAGCGAACCCAATCTCACGGCCCCGGTTTTAACGCAGCTTAAGATGGGGACCATGCTCGAGGCGAGCGGAAAGAAGGGCGATTTCTACGAGATCGCCGTCTCCGACGAGAGTGGAAAAATCTCGGTGGGATACATCCACGCCAACACGGTCGAGATTGTCCAGGCCGAGGGCGAGGAGCTGGCCCAACCGCAGGAACAGCCCGAAGCGGTCCAGGAACAGGCCGTCGAAAAGGAGGCTGCCGAGAAAGAGGCGGTCGAAGAGGCTCCCAAGCCTGAAGTCCAGGAGCCCGAGGCCGAGGTTAAGGCGGAGGCTGAGTATGCGTCGGCCCGGACCGGAATCGGCCTGATGGCCGGCTATGCCCTGCCCTCCGGCTATGGCGGCGGCCTCGCCTACGGGGCGAGTTTCAGCTTCGGCTTCTCGTCGAACTTCGGGATCGAAATCTCCGGTTTGCGCTTCCAGAGCGCGGTCGACGAGCCGGCCGAGGCGGATCGGGAAACGGCCCTGAGCAAAGGGAAGCTGACCGTCATGCCCGTCCAGCTCAGCCTGGTCGCCCGCTTTCCCCTCAGTCCGAGCTTGACTCCCTATGTCCTGGCCGGCGGCGGATATTTCCTCAATAAATACGCGCTCGACTCCGGCGTCCAGGGCGATTGGGAGGATTTGGGCTTCACCATCAGCGAAAAGATCGAGAACAGCATCGGCTTCCACTTCGGCGCCGGCCTTGATGTCTTCATGGGCTCCAATCTGGCCGTCGGCGCCGTCGTCAAATACTGCATGTCGACGACCAAAGGGAAATGGACCATGAACGAGACGGTCAGCAAGATCGAGGCCAGCGGCGAATTGAAGGACCTCAAGCTGAAGCCGTTCATCATCGGTCTCGCCCTCAAGTATTTCTTTTGAGACAACGAGGAGCGACTCCCATGACGAACATCATTAAACGAAACAAATGGGTTCTCCTGATCGTGATCGCCTGCGCGGCGGCCCTGACGGCTTTCCTTCCCTTGAAGGCCCGCGTCCAGGACGGCTGGCGGATCGCCGATCTCCCGCCCCTGGCCGATCAAGCCCATCCGGTCCACCCCAAGCTGGACGGCGCGCTGAACAGGGTTTACAACCTGTACCTGGCCAAAGGCCTGTCCGGCGCCAAAGAGCTCGTCGCCCAGAGGGGCATGATCGACATGGAAGGGGACATGATCCGGGCGGTTGCCGTCGGACGGACGCACGGTTTGATGTCCGGCGATTTCGGCGTGGCCCGGCTCAAAGCCGACATCCTTCGCCTCGGCGGCCGCGTCGAAACGTCGTACAACGAGCTGGTCCAGTGCTTGATCCCGATCAACGCCCTGGCTGCGATCGCCGATCTCCCCGAGATCGAATTGTTACGGCTTCCCCTCAAGCCCAGGCCGCTCGCCGTCACCAGCGAGGGCGTCGCCAAAACGGGCGCCGACCAATGGCAATCGGTCAATCCCTACCGGACTCCGGGCGAAGTCAAAGTCTGCATCCTGGACCTAGGCTTCAACGGCTACCAAAGCCGGGTCAGCGAAGGCGAGCTTCCCAGCGGCGTCACGGCCCGCTCCTTCCGCTCGGACGGGCTGATCGGCGGGTCCGGCACCGGGACGGTCCACGGGACGGCCTGCGCCGAAATCGTCCATGACATGGCGCCCGACGCCAAGCTCTATCTCGTGAATTTCGGGACCGAGGTCGAGCATCACAGCGCCGTCGATTGGCTCATCAACACAGCCAAGGTCAACGTCATCTCCTACTCGGTCGGCTGGACGAACGCCGGCGACGGGAAAGGAACCGGGCCCATCAACGAGGATGTTAAAAAGGCGTCCCAGGCCGGGATCATCTGGGTTTCCGCGTCGGGGAACTACGCCGAGGACCACTGGGAGGGGACGTTCAACGACACTGACAACGACGGCTGGCATAATTTTTTAGGCAGCGACGAGATTCTCGGTTGGTACGTCCCCGCCTATTACTATGTGGCCGCCTGGCTGAGCTGGGACGACTTCGGAACCTGGGGCGGAACGGACTACTCCGGCTCCAACCAGAACTACGACCTCTACCTATACAAGTGGAGCGGAACGAAGTGGGATCTTCAGGATTTTTCCGAATACGTCCAAAATGGGAACGACTGGCCGACCGAAGCCGTCGGCTATAATTATTCGTCCTCATCCACCTACTGGGGAATCGCCATCAAGAAGAAGAGCGCAACCCGCAACTGTAAATTCGACCTGTTCACGATGGGGAACACTAAGGCCATTGAATACAATGTCCCGGGGGGAAGCCTGTGCAGCCCGGCCGATTCCGTGGAGGCCGTCACGGTCGGCGCCACGGACTGGAGCACGGATGCCTACCATTCCTACAGCTCGCGCGGTCCCACCAACGACGACAGGATCAAGCCGGATTTCTCGGCGCCCGCAGGCGTCTCGACCGAATCCTACGGCACCCTGAATTTCTACGGGACCTCGGCTTCAACGCCCCATGTCGCGGGGGCATTCGCCCTGCTCAAGGGAAAACTCCCTTACAGCCTCGCCCAGATCAACACCATCCTCCCGGGGCGCGCGCTCGACCTGGGGACGGCCGGCAAGGACAACCAGTTCGGAATCGGACGGCTCAAGCTGACGAAGTAATACACTGAAGAAAAACGGAGGCCGGTCCGGACCGAGAATCCCTAGAGATCGATCCGGGCTGGCCGGCCGTTCCCTTCAACCCCCCTTCCTTGTTTTCCCCCATCCGTCAATCCCCTCGCGGGAATCCACGGACGTAAGTCCGTGGAGGGATAGCGAATCCCCGCTTCGGGGACAGGCGCTCCAACGCCTGCAATGGGCAGATCCCACGGACGTAAATCCGTGGAGCTTCAGACGGCTCTTGCCCTGAATTTGTCATAAAGACTCATTTAGGCTATAATTATTTTCAGGAAAGGACGGGTAGTGGATCCGGCGTTCGCGCCGTGAGGAGAGGATAATGCCAGGGAGCAGAATTCTAATCGCCGAAGATGAAATCCTCGTCGCCAAAGACATCCGGGACGCTCTGCTTCATCTCGGCCACCAGGTCGTCGATATCGTCTCATCCGGCGAGGACGCCGTCGAAAAAACCGGCCAGTCCAAGCCCGACCTCATCCTGATGGACATCGTCCTCCAGGGAACCATCGACGGCATCGAAGCCGCTCGCCTCATCCGCGAACGTTTCGGCATCCCCATCATTTTCCTGACCGCTTTTTCCGACGATGCGACCCTGGCCCGGGCCAAAGTCACCGCTCCGTTCGGCTATCTTCTCAAGCCGGTTGAAGAACGGGACCTCAAAGCGACCCTTGAAGTCGCCCTGTACAAAGCGCGGCTGGACCGCGAGCTCTCCGAGCGTGAAAAATGGATGGCGACCATCCTCCGCTCGATCGATGAAAGCGTAATCGCCGACGACGAGCGGGGTGGGGTGACCTACTTGAACGCGCCGGCCGAGGAGCTGCCCGGATGGGGATTGAGCGAGGCGGCCGGCCGCCCGCTCGAAGAGGTCGTACGTACAATCCCGGCCATCAACGACCTCCCGGAGGGCGAATTCCAGTTGACGAGAAAGGACGGACGGGTGGCCGGCGTTGAAACCCGCATATCGCCTATCCAGGGAGCGCCGGGGGGACAGTCGGGCCGTATCGTCATCCTGCGCGACATCAGCCTGCGCCAGCGGGCCGAAGACGAGCTCATCAAGAGCTGGGACCGGCTGAGGTCGGGCCTGTCCGCGGCCGTCCTGGCCCTGTCCCTGACGATCGAGACGCGGGACCCCTATACGGCCGGACATCAGCGGCGCGTCGGCCAGCTCGCGTCCGCCATCGCCAAGGACATGGGCCTTCACAAGGACCAGATCGAGGGCATCCGGCTGGCGGGGGATATTCACGACATCGGGAAAATCCACATCCCGGCCGAGATCCTCAGCAAACCGGGCCGCTTGACGGCCGCCGAATTCGCCTACATCCAAACCCACGCCCAGGCCGGCTACGAGATTCTGAAGTCGATCGAATTTCCCTGGCCGATCGCCCAGATCGTCTATCAGCACCACGAGCGAATCAACGGGTCGGGCTATCCCAACCGGCTCAAGATGCATGAGATCATGCTCGAGGCCCGGATCATGAGCGTCGCCGACGTCGTCGAAGCCATGTCCTCGCACCGTCCCTACCGGCCCGCGCCGGGTATCCACAAGGCCCTGGAAGAAATCACTCAGAATATGGACAAGCTCTATGACTCCGATGTCGTCAAAGCCTGCTTCGGCCTGTTCGAATCGGGCCGTTTCGCTTTCGAGGAAACCAAACCTCAATAACCCTTTTTTCAGCCGCGGCGGTAAAAATCCTTGAGGACCGACACGACGTAATCCTGCTGGTCTCGGGTCAGCTCGGGATAGAGGGGAAGCGCCAGGACTTCACGGGCGGCCTTCTCAGAGCGGGGGAAATCGTTCTCCCGGTAGCCGAGTCCGGCGAAACATTTTTGAAGATGGAGCGGCATCGGGTAATAGATCATCGACCCGATCCCCCTGCCCGCCAGGAACTCCTTGAGCTCGTCCCGGCGACGGACCCTAACGACGTATTGGTGATAGGTGTGAAAATCCTTGATCCCCGAGCCCCGGTAGAGCGCCTCGGGAATGAGGACGGAGCCGTCCTCGACCAACCCCGCCTCGGCCAAGGCCCGGTCGTAGGTGGCGGCTCGCTCGCGGCGCAGCTCCTGCCAGCGGTCGAGGTGCTTGAGCTTGACGCGGAGGATGGCCGCCTGCAGGGCGTCGAGCCGGAAGTTCCCCCCCAAGACATCGTAGTAATAGCGGGCCCGCTCGCCGTGGACCCTGAGCGTCCGGAGCGTCGCCGCCAGTTTTGCGTCGTCGGTCAGGACCATACCGCCGTCCCCCGCCCCGCCCAGGTTCTTGGTCGGGTAGAAGGAAAAGACGCCGCAGTGTCCGATCGCCCCCGCCTTCCGGACGCCCCGGACCGAGGGGTAATCGGTCCCGATGGCCTGAGCGGCGTCCTCGATCACGAACAGCCCGGCGGCCTCGGCCAGGCCGAGGATCGAGTCCATGTCCGCGCACTGGCCGTAGAGATGGACGGGAATGACGGCCCTGACTTTCTCCCGGCCGCCCGTTTTCGCCTCCCGGGCCAGGACCGCCTCAAGGCCGGCCGGATCCATGTTGAAGGTCCGTTAGTCGATGTCGCAGAAGACGGGCCGGGCTCCGAGCCGGGAGACGGCCCCGGCGGTAGCGAAGAAGGTGAAGGGGGTCGTAACGACGGCGTCCCCCCGGCCGATCCCTAAAGCCATCAGAGCGATCATGAGGGCGTCGGAGCCCGAGGACACGCCGATCCCGAAGCGGGCGCCGCTGTAGGCCGCGATTTCTTTCTCCAGGCTTTCAACCTCGGGACCGAGGACAAAACCCTGAGCGGCCAGGACCTCGAGAACCTTGCGGTCGATTTCGTCCTTGATGGTCCTGTATTGGGCCCTTAAATCCAGGGGGGGAACGTTCATGAAAGTTACTCCTCTATGAGCTTTCGACCTTGCGGATCCGCGCCTTCTCGATCTGGAGGCTTCCCTGGTAGGAGACGTAATTGAGGAGGACGAGGACTCGTTCATGGCCGCTGAGTTCGCGGTTGAAAACGCCCCTCAGCCCCTTGAGCGGTCCTTCGGTAACCTCGATCTCGTCGCCCGGGGTCGGGGCCGTCCGTGAATCTGGGATCTCGATGAAACCGCCGATTTCGCGCGCCCTGATCTCCTCGATGACGGCGTCCGGGAGCGGGACCGGACCGGCTTCGCTCCCGACGATCTTCTTGACCCCCCGCGTGTACCTGACCAGCTTGTAGTGGCGGGGATGGTCGAAACGGAGGAACGCGTAGCCGGGGAAAAAGGCCTTGATGCTCTCCCTTTCCAGGCAGCGGGGAAGATAAAAGTCGAAAGAGGCCTCCTGGAAGAGGCGCTCGACCTGGAACTCTTTCTTGGGTTTGAGGTTGAGAAGGAACCAGCTGATCATGGTCTTAATCGCAGATTTTGAGGCGCTTATAAAAATCGGGACGTCGGTCGGGCAGGAAATGCCTCCGGGCGTGCGCCGAGCGGACTTCGGCCAAATCGCAGTCCGCGACCAGGACGGCCTCCCGGCCGCGCGGGGCCCGTTTGAGCAGGGCGCCGTCCGGCCCCGCGACAAAAGACTCGCCCGCGAAATGGAGCGCCTCCTCTTTCCCGACCCGATTGGCCAGAGCGGCGAAATAGCCGTGCTGGAAGGCCGCGACCCGGACTTCGGCCTCGAACAAGCCCTCGGGCCATTCGCCCAGGACGCCCGCCTGGGGGATGACGACCATCTCAGCCCCGGCCAAAGCCAGCCCCCGCATGTATTCGGGGAAATGCCGGTCATAGCAGATACAGACGCCGACGCGTCCCGCCCTCGTCGCGAAGACGAGGTCCGTGTCCTCCGCGGGCGCGTACTAGCCCCGCTCGTGGAAGCCCGGCCCGTCTATGATGTGGACCATGCGGGTGACGCCGAGAAGCCGGCCGTCGGCGTCGATGACCGGTGAGGAATCGTAGGTCCGGCCGCTCCGCCGTTCGAAAAGGTTGAGGACGACCGCGACGCCGGCCCGGGCGGCCAGCGTCGAGAAGCGTTCCGTGGTCGGCCCCGGGATGGTCTCGGCCTGGGCGAGGGCTTCGGCCGTCGCATGGCGCTGGGGCAGGAAGGGCAGGAAGGCGAGCTCGGGAAAAACGACGAGTTCGGCGCCGGCCTTGACGGCCTTTTCGAAAGCCCTGATCCCCCGGTTGAGGTTGGCGGTCCTGTCTCCGGAAGCCCGTTGCTGGATGAGCGCGATTCTCATGCCGATATCTTAGTCCAGGTCTCCTCGCGCCGCAAGGCCGCCCACGATTAGCCGCGAGCGGTGAGAAGGATGAGCAAATATCCCCCCGCCGCTCACCGGGGGCGGTTATTGACGGAAAACTCAAACTCGACTAAGGTAGATGGTAAGGGATATAGGGATTTGGCCATCAAAAAAGGCGGCTCATTATTTCTCGTCCTGGCCCTGGCCTCGGCCGCCCAGGCGGCTGCGCCTTCCCGGATCATCGGCAAGTATGCTCAGTTCCGGCCGTCCACCAATCCCCTTAAGGCGAACTACGGTATCTCGATGGGCTACGGAGGCGAAATCAACCTCAGCCTTTCGAACTATGTGGATCTTTGGCTGGGCGCCATGCACCACCCTCAGCAGAATCACATCAAGCCCGGCTCGCGGATCTCGCTGACCCCGATCGCTGCCGGGGTCAAGATCAAGCTTCCGGTGCCGTTTTTAGGGACTCCCTATTTCGGCGTGGGCGCCGTTTATTGCACCTACGCCGAAAAAGCGGCCGGCGTCGAATCCAGCCAAAACGGGCTCGGCTATTGCCTCCAGGCCGGGATGGTCATCCCGCCCTGCGCGGGCCGATCCTGCAGCACCGCCCTTTTCTCGATCGATCTCTTCCTGAACTACAGCAACTGCGAAGTCGTTATCGGCCAGCGGAGCCTCGACATCGGAGGCCTCCGGATCGGCGTCGGCTGGGGCGTCGGCTTTTAGGCGCCGGTTCCCGTCGCCGCCTCCACATCCACGACCGTTTTGGGGATGGGCTTGCCCAGGACGCGGCGGCCGTCGGCCGTGACCAGGACGTTATCCTCGATCCGGACGCCGCCGAAGTCGCGGTAGGTCTCGACCTTATCGTAGTCGATGAAATCGGCGAACTTCCCGGCCTTTCTCCATTTGTCGATCAGGGGCGGGATGAAGTAGATGCCGGGCTCGACCGTCGCCACGAAGCCGGGTTCGAGCTCGCGGGCCAACCGGAGATAGGCCAACCCGAATTGGCTGCTTCGCTTGAGTTTTTCGGTGTAGCCGACCAGGCCTTCGCCGATGTCCTCCATGTCGTGAACGTCGAGCCCCATCATATGCCCGATCCCGTGCGGGAAGAACAGAGCGTGAGCCCCGGCCTGGACGGCGGCCTCGGGGTCGCCCTTCATCAAGCCCAGGCTCTTGAGCCCCGAGGCGATGACGCCGGCCGCCTCGAGGTGGACTTCCCGGTATTTAATGCCGGGCCGGACAGCCCGGATAGCCGTCTCGAGGGCCTTGAGGACGATCTCATAGATGTCCCGCTGCCGGGGGCTGAAGCGTCCGCTGACCGGGATGGTCCGGGTGATGTCGGAGGCGTAGCCGCGCGGCGACTCGGCGCCAGAATCGTCGATCAGGAGCCGTCCCTCGGCCAGGACGTTGCCGTAGCCGTGGTTGTGGAGGACCTGGCCGTTGATGGTCACGATCGAGGGGAAGGCCGGGCGGCAGCCGCGGGCGAGGGCGATTCCCTCAATCCGGCCCATGATCTCGTACTCGTGGATCCCGGGCCGGGTCATGGCCATGGCCGCCCGGTACATGTCATGGGTGACGGCCAGGGCCTTTTCGATCTCGTCGATCTCCTCTTGAATTTTAACCGAGCGCTGGGCGACGACGGTCCGGCACAAGGTCTGCGAGGCCTTGCCTTTGACGTCCTTGGCCGGGATACCCAGCCAAGCCCCGAGCTTGCGGGCGCCCTCGGCCCGGTAGGGAGGCAGAAAATGGATCTTGCGCCGTTTTGTCTTGGCCTGCTTGAGCGCCGCCTCGAGCTTGGCCAGGGGCCGGGTCGTCCCGACGCCGGCCAGGGCCGCCCTGTCCTTGACGGTCGGGAGGTGCCCCATCCAGATGACGTCCTCGAGCCCGATGTCGTCGCCGAAGAGGATGTCCCGGTCGCCGTCGATGTCGACGACGCCGGCCAGGCCCGGCTGGTCGAGGCCGAAGAAATAGAGGAAGGAGCTGTCCTGCCGAAAATGGTAGGTGTTGGCGGGATAATTCATCGGGCTCTCGTCGTTCCCGGGCAACAGGACGAGGCCCGATCCGACCTGGGTTTTAAGCCGATTCCGGCGTTCGCTGTAAATGCGGGCGTCAAACATGGCACCTCCTGACGAGTTTGAGATCACGGTCCGCCGATAGATATACCAAAGGATCGGGGCGAACGCAACGGGCCGCTTCCCCGCCTAAAGGGACTCGTGCTCGGTCCTGCGGAGGATCTCGTCCTGAAGGGCTTTGCCCAGGTCGACGAAGTAGTCGCTGTAGCCGGCGACCCGGACGATGAGGTCGCGGTATTTATCCGGGTGCTTCTGGGCGTCCTTCAGGACGGAGGCGGTCACGATGTTGAATTGGATATGATGGCCGTCGAGCTTGAAGTAGGACCGGATGAGGTGGAGGAGCTTCTCGACGCCCGACTCGTCGCTCAAGACCTGGGGCGTGAACTTCTGGTTGAGGAGGGTCCCGCCGGTCCGGACGTGATCCATCTTGGCCACGGACTTGATGACGGCCGTCGGGCCGTGCCGGTCGGCGCCCTGGACCGGGGAGACGCCCTCCGAAAACGGCTCGCCGGCCTTGCGGCCGTCCGGCGTCGCGCCGGTGACCCGGCCGAAATAGACATGGACGGTCGTGGGAAGCAGGTTGATCCGGTAATGTCCGCCCTTGGTGTTGGGACGGCCGTTGACCGCGTCGTAGTAAAGCTCGAAAACCCGCTTCATGACGCCGTCGGCGTAATCGTCGTCGTTACCGAATTTGGGGGTCTGGTTGAGGAGGTGCTGGCGGAGGTTCTCCCGACCCTCAAAATTGCGGCGGAGGGCCAGCAGGAGGTCCTTGAAGGGGACCTTCTTCTTGTCGAAGACGTTGTACTTGAGGGCCGTCAGGGCGTCCGTGATCGTCCCCAGCCCGACCCCCTGGATGTAGGACGTGTTGTAGCGGGCGCCGCCGTCGTGGTAGTCCCGGCCCTTTGCGATGCAGTCGTCGATCAGGAGGGACAGGAACGGCGTCGGCAGGTACTCGGCGTAGATCCGCTCGATGACCGAGTTCCCGCGGACCTTGATGTCGATGAAATGGCGGACCTGACGGGCGTAGGCATCGAACAATTCGTCGAACGAGGCGAAGGCGGCCGGGTCGCCGGTCGGGAGGCCGATCGTTTTTCCCGTCCGCGGATCGACGCCGTTGGCGAGCGTGATCTCGAGGACCTTGGCCAGGTTGAAGTATCCGGTCAGGTTGTAGTTCTCGCGGCCGAAGACCCCGACCTCGACGCAGCCGCTCGAGCCGCCCCGCCGGGCGTCCTCGAGCGTTTTTCCCTGGCGGAGGAGCTCCTCGACGATGAGGTCGGCGTTGAAGAACGAGGGCTGGCCGAAGCCGGTCTTGACGATCTGGATGGCCCGCTTGAGAAACCGGTCCGGATTCCGTTTGCTGATCTGGACCGAAGAGCTCGGCTGGAGGAGCCTCATCTCCTGGACGACGTCGAGCAGCAGGAAGGTCATGTCGCTGACGGCGTCCTCGCCCCCGGGCGTCAGGCCGCCGAAATTGATCTGGCAGAAGTCCGTGTAGGTCGCGCTTTCCTCGGCCGTGACCCCGACCTTGGGCGGGGCGGGCTGATTGTTGAATTTGATCCAGAAGGCCTGGAGGAGCTCCCGGGCCTGATCCTGGGTCAGCTTGCCGCTCTCCAGCCCCTTCCGGTAGAACGGCTCCAGATGCTGGTCGAGCTTGCCGGGATTGAAGGAATCCCAGGTGTTGAGCTCGCTGATGACGCCGAGATGGACGAACCAGTAGGCCTGGAGGGCCTCCCAAAAATCGCGGGGCACATGGGCGGGGACCTGGGCGCAGACTTCGGCGATCCGGCTCAGCTCCTTCTTCCGGCGGGGATCCTTTTCCTTGAGCGCCAGGGCGCGGGCTTTTTCGGCGTGGCGCTCGGCGAGGCGGATCAGGGCGTCGGCGGCCACGGCCATGGCCTGAAGCTCTTCTTTCTTGCGCAGGCCCTCCGGGTCCAGGGCGAAATCGATCGCGGCCAGGCTGCGGGCGATGTCCTCCTTGAATTCCAGGAATCCTCTCCGGTAGATTTTATCGTCGAGGACGGTGTGTCCGGGCGCCCTTTGCTCCATGAACTCGGTGAAGATGCCCGCCTCGAAAGCCTCCTTCCAATCCGGAAACATCTCGTCCTGGATTTTCTCGCGGATGGTCTGGCCCTTCCAGAAGGGGATGATCCGTTCCTTGTAAATCTTTCGTGTCTCGGGGCTGACCTTGAAGGGGATTTTCTCCCGCGTGTTCAGGATATCGAGATCCTGAAGGCTGTGGACGTTGATTTCGGGAAAGGTCGGCGTCGCCTTGGGGGCGGGTCCGCGTTCGCCGACGATGAGCTCCCCGGCGCCGATATGAATCGTCTTGCGCTCGCAGGAGTGCTTGAAGGCGGGCGCTCGCTTCATGGGCACGGACAGGGTCGCCGAACGGCGGCCCTCGTAGAACTCGGTCATGAGCAGGGCCCGCTCCGGATCCAGGTACGGTTTCGTCCTCAGGCTTTCCTCGCGAAGCTTCTTGATGCGTTCGTTCATGGCTCATTCTCCCGTCGTGATTTCAAACCCGTACGACTCGAGACGCTTCTTGACCCGTTCCCTATCCGCGGACGTCGGGACCGGAAAGTCCCGCCCCTCGCGGCTTCGGACCAGCCGGCGGCGCTTATCCTGGCCGAGACGATGGTAGGGCAGCAGGCTGATGCGGGAGATCGAGTTGAGCGAACGGAGGAACTCGGCCGTCCGGACGATGTTGCCGTCGTCGTCGTTGACGCCCGGGATGAGCGGAATGCGGACCACGATCCGGGCGCCGGAACGGGCCAGCCGCTTGAGGTTTTCCAGGATGAGGGCGTTGGATTCCCCGGTCAGCTTGGCGTGCTTCTTACCGTCCATGACCTTGAGGTCGA
>JALHUR010000051.1 GCA_022867325.1 Candidatus Aminicenantota bacterium
AGACCCCCAGCCGCGCCATCCGTCCCAGGAATTTCTTAGAGCCGTCAACCGCTGAGAAGGAACTTCTCCAGCCGTTGGAGCATGCCGGGACTGGCCATGAGGATCAGGATATCGCCTTTTTTGAGACGGACATCAGGGCCCGGGTTGAAGTCGTAATCACGGCTCTCCTCCCTGCGCAGGGCCACCAGCAGGGCTCCGGTCCTCTCCCCTATCTTGGCCTGGGACACGGTCTTGCCGATCAGGCGGGACCCGGTGGGGACCGCCATCTCCTCGACGCGGAGGCCTTTTTCACGGTCGCGGAGCATCATGTCCAGGAAGGTCACGACCGCCGGCCTGACCATCTCCGAAACCATCCTCATCCCGCCGATGAAGGCCGGCGCCACGACGTAGTCCGCCCCCGCCTTTTTCATCTTGGCCTCGGATCGGACGTCGATGCCCTTGGCGCTGATCCGGAGCCCGGGGTTGAGGCTCCGTGCGGTAATGGCGGCGAACAGGTTGGCCTCGTCCGTGGCCAGGCAGAGGAAGATTCCCTTGGCCCGCTCGATCCCCGCCTTGACCAGGACGGCGTCCTCGGCGGGATCGCCCTGGATGGACGGGAGCGGCCCGGCTTCGGCCATGCGCTCGATCCGCTCCGCGGAGGGATCGACGACGACGAAGCTCCGCTTGGTCAGCCGGAGCTCCCTGACGATGGTCTGGGCGGTCTCGTCGCCGCCGCAGACGATGTAATGGCCCTTGAGCTTGGCGATGGCCTTGTCCATTTTTCTTCTCCCGAGCAGGTTCTTAAGTTCGCCCTCGATGACGAAAGCCGTGATCGAGGAGACCGCGTAGGCGATCGTCCCCAGGCTGAGGATGATGAAGACGAGCCCGAAAATCCGGGCGGCCGGGTTGGCGCCCAGGTCGTGGACCTCGCCGTAGCCGATCGTGGCGATGGTGATGACGGTCATGTACAGGGCGTCAAGCAGACTCCACTCCCGTCCTCCGAGGATCTTGAAGCCCGCCGCTCCGACGAGGATAACGGCGGCGAAGATCGCCAGCGAGGTCAGGATCCGTTTTTTGTTGGCCATGGGCACTGTATATGACTGGCGCGGCTGAGAGGATTCGAACCTCCGACCCTCGGCTCCGGAGGCCGATGCTCTATCCGCTGAGCTACAGCCGCGCTCCGGATTGGATTCTTTTATAGCTTAATTCCCCCGGAAAGGCAAGCAACCGAAGCCGCCCGAATAAAGGGGCGATGAGGTCGTTTTCAAGCCCCCGTAGCGGAGGGGGGCCCCTGCGGTTATTCCGCAGGGGGGAACCGACGGGACTGGTTCACGGGGGACCGGGGGCTGAGGACGACCTCATCGCCCCTTTATTGTTTCTGGTGGGAGATCTTGGCCCATTCGTCGCGGAGGGTCACCGTCCGGTTGAAGACGGGCGCGCCCGGCTTCGAGTCCTTGGGATCGACGAAGAAATACCCAAGCCGCTCGAACTGGTGACGGCTCCCGGCCGCGGCCGCCCCGAGGGCCGGTTCGAGCTTGCATCCCTTCAGGACTTCGAGCGACTGGGGGTTCAGGTTGACCTTATAGTCGCTCCCCTCCGGGATGTCGTTCGGATCGCGGACCGTGAACAGAGTCTGGTAGAGCCGGACTTCGGCGTCGACGGCGTGGGCCGCCGAGACCCAGTGGAGGGTCGCCTTGACCTTGCGGCCGTCCGGAGCGTCGCCGCCCCGGGTGGCCGGGTCGTAGCTGCAGCGGAGCTCGACGACAGCGCCCGTGGCCGGGTCCTTGACGACCTCCTCGCACTTGATAAAGTAGGCGTAGCGGAGCCGGACCTCCCGGCCCGGGGCCAGCCGGAAATACTTCTTAGGCGGGTCCTCCATGAAGTCCTCGCGTTCGATGGTGAGAACGCGCGAGAACGGGACCTTGCGGCTGCCGGCGGCCGGGTCCTCGGGATTATTGACGGCGTCGAACTCCTCGACCTTGCCTTCGGGGTAATTGACGAGGACGACCCGGAGCGGACGCAGGACGGCCATCGCCCGCGGCGCGGTCCGGTTGAGCTCCTCGCGCAGGGCGTTTTCGACGAGGACGGCGTCCACGATGCTGTTATCCTTGGCGACGCCGATCATGTCGCAGAAGGCCCGGATCGAAGACGGCGTATAGCCGCGCCGCCGGAAGCCCGAGATGGTCGGCATCCGCGGGTCGTCCCAGCCGGAGACCAGACCGCCCTCGACGAGCTCGAGCAGCCGGCGCTTACTGAGGACGGTGTGGCTGAGGTTGAGCCGGGCGAATTCGATCTGCTGGGGATGGTGGACGTCGAGCTGGTCGAGGTACCAGTCGTAGAGGGGGCGGTGGACCTCGAACTCGAGGGTGCAGATGGAATGGGTGATGCCTTCGATCGAGTCGCACAGGCCGTGGGCCCAGTCATAGGTCGGGTAGATGCACCAGGCGTCGCCGGTCCGCGGGTGGTGGGCGTGGAGGATCCGGTAGAGCACCGGATCGCGGAGGTTGATGTTGCCCGCGGCCATGTCGATCTTGGCCCGCAGCACCCGCTCGCCGTCGGCAAACTCACCCGCGCGCATGCG
>JALHUR010000052.1 GCA_022867325.1 Candidatus Aminicenantota bacterium
GTGCTATCGCGTCCCAATCGAGACGATCTGCGTGCCGACAAACTCGCCTTCCGTCTGCGGCTCGCCTTCTTCCGCCAGCATCTCAAGCACTTCGCGAAGATTTGCTCCCAGTTCGTCAAGCGTTGCGCCCTGGGAATGAGCACCGGGTACCCCAGGCACATAACCCACGTACAACACCGTCTGCGCGCACTTCTCGATGACTGCAGTATATGCTTTCACATAATTATTTTAGCATAATCACGCAACGACGCCAACTGTGGCTAACGCTCAGCGTTCAGCGGCCGGGCAACCGCATAGAAACTGCACTGCGTCTAGCGCGTAGCAGGAGCCAGGAACCGGTCCGCTGCAACGCGTTGTTAGACGCACACCCTCGTTCATTTGCTCTGCCGATTCAGGCGACGAAGCCACCACGCGAGTATTCTTTGCAAGATAACAATAATGAATCTCTTGATACCCCTTTTAGGGAAGGGATCGAGCCGTAGCGCTTGTTCTGCGGCCGACATAATATTAAAGAGTGTCTCAGTTCTTGTGATTCTATTTCCGCGAAACTCGACGAGGTCGACACCCTGCATTGTTATTGTCTGGTTCGTCGGGGCAAACTCCATCGGGTCGAAGCGGCCAAGATGTGTTGCACTTATTTCCCAAGGTATTGCGCATCGCTCACCTGATGGCGAAATGCATACGGACTCCCTTAGCTGATAAGCAAAATCTGGAAAGGCTTTCAGGATGTTCTCGCAGAACTCTCGCACCGAGGCTTTGCCTGCTATTGGGCCATACGGCATTGCGGGATCGCTCCAACTTACTTTCATCTAGGAAACTCATGAAAGCGTCGAGATCCTGATCGTTCCAGGCACGCATGAACTGGTCAATCAGGGCTCGAATTTCGGTTTCATTCATTGTTTTCCCTGCGTCTAACGCCGCGCTTCGGCGGCCGTGCGAAGCGGCAGCGAAGCACGGTCCGCTGCAAGCGCTGGTTAGGCCCATTCATGTTTTCTTGGGAAAGAGAAACACTGCTGTAGTGACGAGTGCCGCGCTAAGGAAATCGGTAACTGAGCAGATGAAAAGGAGGATGCGCACGGTTTGCATTGCGGGGCCGTGGGCCTGGAACGCGAAGGCCGCATCGGTGAGGGCAAGAGCGAGCAGGAGCGCAAGGAACGCCAGAAGGCCGAGAACAGTGGTCGAGAGGCGACTACGGCCTCTGGCCCGGAGGGCGATGAACACGAGCACCGCTGCGGCGAGAAGGTTGAAAGCAACGTTGCCCCAAAACGCGACAACGGCCCTCTGTGGCGTGGCAGAGGAAAAGATGTCGGCCTTGACCGGTGGAATCACGCCTGCGGCTACCACGAGGGCCACCGCGACGAATAGACCGGCACTGGTCAGGAGGATACGGCGGCAGAACTTGAGTCTCACTATCATAGTTACCTCCAAATGAGCCTAACATTGTTTATATCGATCCGTATAACGATCCCAACATGGCATTGATTCAGGACTGTAAATCCCGGCCGGCCATCGATTAACAGATCGAACTGCGGAGATGTCCACTTTCCCCCGTTCTTTCGATGAAATGATAGAACCGTCGTGCAAAAAAGTCAACCTTGCGCCTTGGGCCGGCCGCGGCTGTCGGCGACGAAAAGCCGGATGTCGCCTAATAATCTCTTTTGGCTTACGTACGCGGGGATGAAGACACCGGTGCGCAGAAAGGCATCCGGCCGATCTGTGGAACCGGATGAATACTAAATCGCTTGAGAAAAGGCGTTGATGCTATCTGGAAATCGCGGTCCTGATAAGCCGCTGCAACATCTTCTCGCGCGTGAGGGACGACGAATCCGACGGAATGGGGAGAGCCTGGAAGTTGAACGTGTCGGCGGGCAGGGCAATCCGATAGTTGCCCTTGTCGTCGGAGAGGGCGAATATTCCATTCAGTGCCAATGGATTAAAGTCAACCTGGGCGCTCTTGTTGGTAGCCCCGATTATGGCCTGCATGGCCTTGCCGTTGGCGTCGGTCGTTTTTCCCGATACGACGAAGCCGTTCTTGGCGACAAGGGCCAGCGTTTTGGCGGCCGCGGGCATGGTCAAGTCGAAATAGGAAACGGTCGCCTTGCCCTTATAGTCGGCGCTAATGTAACTGAGCGGAACGAACATGAGCGTGTAGCTGCCCGAGGAGATGAAAAGGTTCTTCAGGTTAAGGTCGGTGTCATAGCCGAAAACCCCCTTGGTGACCATGCAGAGCGCGAGCATGCGGCCCTCAAAAGGGCCGCTCTGGGGGTAGATACAGAGAATCCCGTCCAGCTTTGTATTGGACGCATCCTTGACCGTCCCCGACAGGGAGTTGCCCCCCTTGGGCAGGGTGATATTCTTAACGGTATCCTTGCTGACCTTGACATTCTGAATCGTGGGCTGCATCTGGACGATCTGGTTGGCAACGGTCGTGCCGCCGGCGGAGGCCCCAATCCGGTAGCTTCCGGCCGGCAAGGCCACGGCGTACTTGTTGGAAATATCATCGTTCGGCCCGCCCGTTTGGGCGAGGGAGCCAAAATCCTTCGCGTTCGGGACCACTACTCTGATCGAAGGACTGAAGGTCTTGAGCGCGCCGGTCCCGGCCGGAGGGTCGACTTTTCCGCTCAGGATGTAGCCGTTCTTGAGCTTAACCGGGCTGACGGCCGTGTCCTTGGTCACGTTGATATTCTCGACGATCTTTTGAAGCAGGCGCGAGAACTTGGCCGGATCGACCGAGTCGCTGGAGAGTGGAACGATCCTCAGGTACTTCTTCCCGGCCTGCACCGGGATCGAGAATTTGCCGGCCTCGTCGGTCGAGCCGAGATAGCCGGAATACTGTTCCGAAGCGGCGCCGACGAACACGATCGCACCCTCGACGGCGGCTCCGTTCGGGCCCTTAATCGTCCCTTTTACGAAAAACCCGTTCGGGAACTTGATGTTGAGAGTTATGTTTTTGTTGATCTTCAGCCCAGTTTTATGGTACTCGGTCGACCGCGATTGGGCCGCGAAAATCGGGATGACCGCGAGAATCGCCAGGACGGCGAAAAGAGCCGGGATTTTTTTATTCATGACTTCCTCCTTGTCGGGTCGCTCATCGGCAACCCGACGATAGCCGCCGCAGTCTATTGTATCGGAGATTGACTCCGATTCCAATCACGAACTAGCGAAGTCTTAGAAGGGCGCGGAGCCGTTCGAGACCGCCCTCAGCATCATCCGCCGCATTTTCTCCTCGGGCCGCCAGGCCGCAGCCGCGCCTGAGGTGATGGGCGTGGCCATGATATTGAACGTGCCGGCGGGCAGGGCAAACCGGTATTGGCCTTTGCTGTCCGTTTGGGCGAACGCGAAATTCAAGCCCAGGAGGTCGACGTTCAAGGGCGCGCCCGAAGAAAAGGCCGTGATCGTCGCCTTCGCGGCTTTCCCCTTCGCATCGACCACTTTTCCCGACACCACGAAGCCGTTCTTGGCGACCAGCGCCTGCGTCTTGGCGACCGCGGGCATGGTCAGGTCGAAATAAGTCACGGTCGCCTTCCCCGCATAACCGGTCGTTGTATAACCGAACGGAATAAACACAAGCACATAGGTCCCCGCGGGAATAAACGTATCGGGGATATTCATTCCGGGCATGAGGCCGAAGACTCCCTTTATGGCGATCATGGCTTGAATCGGCCAGCCCTTGAAGACGCCGGTCTTGGGAACCACATAGAGTATGCCGTCCAGCCCCTTGCCGGAGGCATCTTTGAGCGTTCCCGAAAAGCTGTAGCCGCCCTTGGCCATCGCGATGTTCTTGACGGTGTCCTTGCTGATATTGACTTGGTCCAGCTTGGGGAGCATCGGGACGGCCTGGAATGCCTGGGTCAGGGCGGTCGCTCTGGACATTATCCGGTACGTCCCGGCCGGGAGGGCCACCGCGTACTTATTCAGGATGGCCTGGCTCGTCCCTCCCGTCTGGGCGACGTCGACCATGGTCAGGCTGTTTGTCAGGAAAATCTGGATGGAGGGGATGAACAGGAACGGCGTCGCCGTTCCGGCCGGCGGATCGACCTTTCCGCTCAGGATATAGCCGTTCTGGAGAGCGACATCGCCGTAGGCCGTGTCCTTGGTCACGTTGATCCCCTCGACGGTCTTATTCAAGAGGCGGGAGAATTTGGACGGATCGACCGACGCGCTGGCCGGAGGACCGACGACCAAATATTTGGTCCCGGGCTGGACAGGAACCGAGAACTTGCCGGCCGTATCGGTCACTCCGGCAAAACCGGAGAACCTATCTGTGGCGTCGCCGACATAGACGGAGGCCGCCTTGACGACGGCGCCGGTCAGCCCCTTGACTGTTCCGGTCAGGAAGTATCCGTCGGGAAGCGTAATGTTGAATGTCGTATCATTGGCGATCTTCTGTCCCGCCTTATGATACTCGGTCGTCCGCGACTGGGCCGCGAAAAGAGGGATGAGGACGAGGATCGCCAGGATGGCGAAAAGTGCCACAAGCTTCTTACTCATTTTTCTCCTCCCTGTCAGGCTATGCGTCGGCGGGCTTCAGGCGTCCGCCGGATAAAAGGCGGCCTGACATCATTATTTATAATAGCCGAAAGCCAGGACAAATCCAAACTAGAAGGCATATCGCAGGCCGACGCTGAATTGGATCCGGCCCAGGTTCAGGTCGTCCCACTCGCCGCTTGTTTGCCCCCCCGACGTTTTATCGACCGAGGTCCAGGAGCCCTTGGCGCCGGCGATCATGAATCGCAGGTTGCCCGAAAGAAATAAACGATCGGAAAGAGGATAATCCAGGCCGGCGCCGAGGTAGAATCCCAGGGCATTCTCGACCTTCTCCTCGCGGGTGATCCCCCGCCCGGCCCAGTCTTCCAAGGCGGCCGGGTCGAGCTTGAACGAGTTGAGACAATAACCGATCCCGGCTTCGGCGAACGGCCTGAGCTCCCCGTTCAGGGGGAAACGGAGGATAAGGCCCAACTCCAGGGGAACGGCGCTCAACGTCCCCTTGCTCAACCGCTCGGAATCCCCGGCCGCTCCGGATTTGAGGAGATTGGCGCGGAGGACGAGAGCGATCCGGTCCGAGAGCGGAAGCGAAAGGCCCGCGGACAGGGCCAGGCCGCCCCCGAAATCCTTTCCGCTCACGGAGGCAAACCCGGCGCCGATCTCGGCTTCGAGACCTCCCCCTCCCCTCTCGCCCTCGGCCGCGGCCGGCGCCGTCCCGGCCGTCCCTTCGCCGACTTCCTCGACGACGCTCTTATGGATATAGCCGGGCAGGGAATAGCCCTCGAGCTTCAACGGCAGCCGGACGAGATACCAGTCGCCCTCTTTGGCGTCGATCTGAAGGACGGCCCCTTTCTTGACCTGGCCGACGACTTCGCTCTTGAGGTCGGTCGAAGCCCGGACGTTGGCCCGGCGCGCCGTCACCCGGACCTTGAGCTCCTGGGCCTCGAGGACCGCCGCCCCGGTCACAACAAGAACGGCCGCCGCTAAAATGATTGTCTTAAGAAAAACCCTATTCTTTATCATCGACTGAATCCTTTTATGAAAATCAGGCCGATCATTATACCACCTATGGAGGCGCGAGAATCAAACGTCGGCAGGCAACCCCAAGCAAGATTAAAATCATGAAATAGCCGACCGAGACAAGAAAAAAGAGAGGTTTCTTTTCCCCAAATATCCGACGATTCACGCTTATTCCAGGCTTGGGCATAGGGACTGGATCCCAGGGAAGGCCGTAGCGGCGGCACAATCCCCGTATGTTGAGGAGATGGATGACGGGAACGCCCCGGGCCGACATGGCCTGGATAACGCCGTTCCGGCCGGGTTGATAGGAAATTCTCGCCCGCGTCAGTCCCGGCTTCAGCTCCAGCACCGAGGCGTCGGTTCCAATGTTGGCCCAGTTCCCTCCGATATTGACGAAGGCCTTGATTGTCTTTCCTCCGGCCGCCCGTTCAAAGGCCGCGATCCGCGCCTCGACGTTCAGGGCGAGATCGGGCTCCGCGATCCGGGGAATTCCGGCCGCTTCCATTTTAGCGAGGAGCAGCGCCCGGCCCTCCTCGGATAAATCCAGACCGGTATCCCCGTCCCCGCCCAGCGAAACGGCGACGGGCGGATGATGCAGAAGACCCTCCGCCCTCAGGCAGTCCTCCATTTCGAGCCAGCCGAACCCGTGCCGGTTGGCGCCCCACTGGGACGCGCCGAGCGAGGCAATGACGAGCGGCCGCGCCCCGATGGCTTCGGCCGCCGACAGGGTCGCGACGATGAGTCCGGGAAACGAGCTCGACGCGCTGACCGCGACCGGGTCGCCCTCCCCAACGCCGGCTTCATCGAGGAGCCGGACGAGCAGGGCCGCCCAGGCGGGATTCGCCGTCGTCCGCTTGGCCTCGAGGTTCCCGAGCGTCGTTGTGACGGGCGAATGTTCGACGCCGATGATCCCGGTTCGGTTGGGATCGGCCGTCCCATCGATGGCAAGGCCCCGGCTTTCGCCGCAGGCCATCAGGGCGGAAAGGGACTTGTCCATGATCGCCGCGGCCCGGGCCATGGCCGTCCGCGCCTCTCCCCCATCCGCGGGCAGGATCATCCTCTCGGCGCCCCAGGCCAGAAGACTCACGATCGCCGCCGCGTAAATGGGGACGTTTCTGTTTTTCATGAGCCGTCTCTCACCGGAAGAGGACCATTCCCAGCTGGACGATGAAATGAGTCGCGATCGTGCATGTCGCCAGCCCTGCCAAGGTCGGAAGCGGTTTCTGCCGTCCGAGCTGATTGGCGATCAGGCCGGGAATGACCCAGCCGACGACGCGGAGATCGGACGGACCGGACGCGAGCCGCGGCAGAAGGATCACCCCCGCCGCCGCCCAGGCCGCCCCGAGCAGGAGCATGACCGCGAACCGGCGCCGCCCGAACAGGAGAAGATAGCGGCTGAGAAGCCGGTAGAGGCCGAGCGCCAGGAAGGCGGCGGCCAGCGTCCAGGCCGCCCGTTCGGGGCGGTCGAGGCTGAGGGCCAGATAGCCGGGGACGATGATCCCCCCCGGCCAAACGCCGCTGATCTCGATGAAAGCCAAGGCCACGACAACGCCGACCAGTAGAGTTTCAAGCGCCATGCTGATCTCCGATTGTTGCCCAATACTCGACAAGGGCGTTCCCCAACCCGCCCATGTTCCCCAATCCGATGACGGCGGCCTTCCCGCCGTCCGTCTCGGCCGCCAGCCCGGCCATGTTCTTGGCCGGGTCGCTGTCGGCGAGAGCCGTTAGGCGCGGCCGGGCGCCGGGAGGCGTTTCCTTTTTAAATCTCCGCTTCGCCGCGCGGGCCGGCGGCCCAACCAGGACGACATCGTCGAAGTCCGAAAGGAGTCCGTCCCTGATGGCGGCCAGCCATTGAAGCGTCCGGTCCCCCCTGTCCTCGCGCAGGTTGAGCAGGCCGATCCGCCTCCGTCCCTCCAAGACCCCGGCCGCGGCGAGCGCGTCCAGGACCCGGCGGGTGGAGTCGGGATCGTTGGCCGCAAAGGCGCTCACCAGGCGCAGGAGATTCCCCGCGCCGGGGAGTCGAACGTCCCACAGCCTGAGGCTCCCGAAATCCGGGCGGGCTTTATTCATGCCGCGGAGGGCGGTCCCGGGCTCGATCCCCAAGCGGGCCGCGACCGCCGCAGCCAGATGCCGGTTCGCTTCGAACTCAAGGACGCCCGTTTCCCCCGCCTGACGGACCCGGTCCGCAGACCGCGGGACGGTCGCAAGTTCGGCCCCCGCCCTGGCCGCCTCCTCCCGGAACTCGGGCAGCATCTCTTCCTCGGGGATCAGGACGGTCATTCCGACCGCGAAGGAAGCGGCCAGGCTCCGCGCGATTTCGGCTTTTGTCCTTCCCTGATCCTCGATATGGTCGAGCCTGACGTTGGTGACGACAAGGAGCCGCGGCCGGAGGATCGCGCGCGACTCGACCGCCAGCAGGTCCGGCCTGACGGCCATGAGCTCGGCGACCAGGACTTCCGCGCCCAGCTCGGCCCCCAGCCGGACGAGCCGCTTTTGCTCGATGATCGAAGCCGGTCCGGAACGCTCGATCTCCCGCTCGGCGCCGTCCGGAAGGATCAGGACGGGCTTCGAGCCCGTCGATTTGGCCAGAGTCTTCGTCCCCGCTTCGCGAAGGGCGGCGGCGATAAGCCGGACGACACTCGACTTGCCGCGGGTTCCCGTAACGCCGATCCGGATCGGGACGCGATCCCGGGCCTTATCGAGGCGGTGCCGCTCGGCCAGGAGGCAGACCAGGACGCCCGCCAAGGGAATTCCGGCCGCGATGAGCTCCTGCGTGACGGCCTCCTGTCGTCAGAGGACATTATAGACATCCGCCCCGCTTTTTTCACGTCTTTGAATGCTTCTTCCCGAATCATTGACTTCGTTTCTCGGGCTCTGATATGATCTATTCCCATCAGGGCCGTGAATCAAGCCAACGTCCCGTCCGTTCGCCCGGCAGAGAAGATCCTTGTTTTTCTCGTCAGCTTGGGCATCCTGGCGATTTTCACTCATAAGACCGTTTTCCTGGCGGGGAATGACGCGTCCCGCTTCGCCCAGATCGAATCCCTGGTGGATTATCATCATCCCTACATCAACGAATCGCGCTACAATTGGACGATCGACCGGGTCACGATCGACGGCAAAGATTACAGCAATAAGCCTCCCTTTTTCAGCATCGTCGGAGCCGGCTTGTATACTATCCTCCGGACGGTCCTGGGACTCTCTTTCGCCGGCCATGAGCGCCTGGTCGTTTATCTGCTCACGTTATTGACGGTCGGCCTCGGCACGGCCTGGCTCGTCACGGCTTTTCACGGGGCCATCCAAAAGCATTTTCAGCCGACGCGGAGAGTCCGCTATCTCGCGACGGCGGCCCTCGGCCTGGGGACCATCCTGACGAGTTTCTCGGTGACGCTGAACAACCATACCGTCGCCGCCGCCTTCCTGTTCGCCGCCTTCTGCGCCGTGATCGAGGAAAAGGTTGTCAAGGCGGGGATACTGGCCTCCATCGCATTCTGCATCGATCCGGCTCCGGGCGGGATATTTCTGGCGGTTTTCGCCGTCATGGTCCTGCATTCCCGGACCCAAGGATCCTTTGTCCGATATCTGGTTTCGGCGAGCTTGGCCCCGGCGCTTTTCTGCGCGTCAAACTGGGCGATCATCGGCTCCATCCTGCCGGTTAAAATGATCCCCGGCGGCCTTGACTACAGCGGACAAATCGCCCGGAATCTCGCGAACGTGCTCCTCCCCGACGATTGGCTTTATCCCTTGAAATGCCTTTTCGGCTGGCACGGTCTTTTCACCGTGTCTCCCGTGCTCTTGCTCGGCGTCTACGGATTCATCAAACAGCTCCGGACCGGCGCGGCCCTGGGACGGCCACAAACCCGATGGCTGGGGGCGGGGATCGCGGCGACGATCCTCCTCCATATCGTTTTCGTCGGCTCTTACGGAGGATGGTCGTACGGTTTCCGGTATCTCATCCCCATTATCCCCCTCTGCCTGTTCTTCCTGCCCCAGGTCATACGGGAGCTCCGCCCGTCCCTCTTCGCGGCTTTATTGACGATTTCAATCCTGTTCGCCTTTATCGGAGTCTATCATCCCTGGCCTCCGGGCTATGAGCAGGAAACGGGGAAAGATCCGGTCGTATCTTTGGTTAAGAATCCGATCGGGGGAAATCTCAGCGCCTGGCTGCATGAAAAATTCGGGAATAGGATGGTTACGAAAATCGCGGAATCGACGTTTATCTCGAAAGAGCTTCGTCCCCGCTATCTCTATCTGAACCTCTTTTTTGAAAGCAAGGGCGACAAGACGACGGCCGAAAAGGTCAAGGCGGAATATGTCCAAATTATCAAAAAAGCGAGAGGTTCGACCTCGAAGAATACTTAAGAAAGGTGGGGGGGCAAATACATTTCAATCCGAGGCTTGCAGCGTATTATCCCGGCTCACCGCTGCCGGGCAAAAAGCCACTCGACTAAGGCAGGCTCGGTATAAGCCCACATGAAGGAGTCGTGTTCCACTCCCGCATACTCCGTGTAGATCGGGTCTCCTCCGGCCTTGACGATTTCGCCGATCCAGCGGCGCTGGCGTTCGACCGGTTCGATCGGATCCAGGTCGCCGATGAAGTTCCAGATCGGGATGCTTGTCATGGCCCGGGCGTCCGCGAAGTCCGGCAGCCCGCAGATCGGGACGGCGGCCGCGAAGAAACCCGGCCGGCGGGCGATCATGTGCCAGACGCCGGCCCCTCCCATCGAATGGCCGGTGACGTAAATCCTCGACGGGTCGACGGGCAGCTCGGCCACGAGCTTGTCAATGATTTCGAAGGCCAGCCTCGCGCCCTCCCCCAGCCGCTGCCCGGGACAGAGCTCCGGTCTCTTCCCTTCCTGGATGATCACGCAGGGCCAGTTGACGTTGGACTGCGGGGCGACGACGAAGCAGGGATGGCGTCTCTGGTTTTCCGGGAGCGTCCAGGCGAGTCCCCCGAATATATTGGCGCCCTGGAGCTGCTTGACGTTGTCCGTCCCGCTCCATCCGGCTCCATGGAGGAAGACGACGAGCGGATACTTTTGACCCGCGACCGCTCCGTCCGGCGTAAACAGCCGGTAGGGCATGGCCTCGCCGTTTGGATTTTTATAAACGAACGGCGCGAAGCGATCCGCCAGGGCCGGGGCTTTTTTCATGTACTCGTCGATCAATGCCGTCCTCTCCTTGGATTGCGGAGGAAACGGCAGGATGGCCGGCTTGGCCGCCACGCTCTGAATCCCGCTTGTCTTTTCCAGGAACTCCAGGGCCCGGTCCATCACGGGATCCCGGCCGGCCAGAAGATCTTCGATCGTCGGCGTCACCGGGACATCGGGAACGATGCCGCGGTCCTTGGGATAGCCGTCCACCGCCATCGTGTAGAGAATGAGCGGGATCCTGACCTGGATCTTCGTGTTGGGAAGCGTGGCCATCGCCATGAATCCCGAGGTGTTGCCGTAATACCCCGAGCCGCACTCCTCGCCGAAGAATACCGCCTTCTTATGGTAATGGAACAACGAGGTGCTTTCGCCGGTCGCCGAAAAACTCGACCCGTTGAGGAGAATGGCGACCTTCCCCGTGAACCGGGGACTCTGAGGCTGCTGGAGCCCGAGGTTGGGATGGATTAGGACATCAAACCAGCCGCGGGCGTTCTTCCTGACCACCTTGGGCAGCTCTTCGACTTCTTTTGCGGGGACATCCGTGAACCGAAACAGGTCGTAACGGTCCTTCTTTGTCTCCAGGGCCCTGTAATACATGAACGGCTGGTCCATGACATAAGCGAACAGGAGCTTGCCGTAGGCGTCCCGTCCGCCGCCGTTGTCCCTCAGGTCGATGATTAGGTTCGGGATTTCCTTTTCCTCCAGCGCGCGGAAGGCGTTTTTCAGGAATTCCGGGTAGGGACGGCTCCCCTTTTCAGGGTCGTCGCCGAAATCCCGAATGGTAAGGACTGCGGTCGTCCCCCGAAAGGACAGCTCATAAAGCGGGCGGCGCAGGGCCGCGTCCGGGTACCGTTCAAAAAGAATCTTGACGACATCTTCTCCCCTGATCCCAGGCACCGAAAGCTCCTTGATCGCGTCGCTCTGAAAGGGCCGGAAGCTGAGCCGGAAGGATCCCGGCCGGCCGAATCGAAGGGCGAAAAGCCTGCCAAAAGCGGCGGGGAATTCTAGTTGACGGAGCTTTCGGGTCCGGATCCCGGCGTCGCTCGGGATGAGCGGCAGAAGCTTGGGCAGGATCTCGGCCATCGTCATCCCGTTGATGGACAGGAGCTCGGCGCCCTCCTTGATGTGGGGATCCGAGCTCAGGTTCCGGAAGAGATAGGTCTTTCCCTCCAGGAAACGAAGCCCGAAGGGGAGGACGACGGGTTCATGATCGAGGAAGGCGCCGGCGGGGGGAGACAGTTGGGCCCGGGTGTGGCCGTCCTTGATCTCCGCTATGAGAGGCAGGAGCTTGAGGTAAAAATCGAGCTCGGTCATGGGCGCGGTCAGTTCGGCCATGGCGTCATCGAAGCTTTTCTTGAAAGCGCTTTTCGGGGTATATCGGTCAAACCCGCCGTGTCCCTCGTCCAGCATGTCCCAGAGGAGCTTCAGGTCTTCTTTCAACGCTTCGACCGGATATGTCTTCTGCGCGTCGTAAGGGACTTGGGGAGGCTTGGTTTCCTGCGATTGCAGCCGGTTGATGGCTTCGGCGCTTCCGGAATAGAAATGAGAGAGCGATGGGCGGACATTGGAAGTCGGCGCTGAGGAAAGCGCGGCCCAGAGGGAAATCGCGAATGCTGCAAACATTTTGATTTTTCTCCTCAAGATCGGATTAAGCGCAAATCTCTAACGCTTTCGGGTCTGTCCATTTATTAGCAATATCCATGCCAAGTGCATGGATATTTCCCACTCGAGTTCCAGACGGGTTCCTGCGGGAACGTAAAACCTTATTACAATGCTCGGCCAATTATTCTATTTCCGGCCGGCCAGCAACCGCTCGATCTCGTCGATCTCCTTGGGGACGTCGGCGGTCAGGACCTCGCAGCCGTTCCTGGTGATGAGGACGGTGTCCTCGATCCGAATCCCGATCGCCTTCTCCGGATAGTAGAGCGCGGGCTCGATGGCCATGACCATGCCCTCCTTGAGGACGACGTCGCCGTGCGGCCCGACGTCGTGGACCGAGAGCCCGACGAAATGCCCCAGCCCGCCCGAGAGCCCGCGCGGGTCCAAGCCCTTCTTCTTCATGTGGAGGGCGACGGCCTCCCGGACGTCCTTGGACGTTAGGCCGGGACGGAAGGCGGCGATACAGGCCTTCTGGACTTCAAGGACGGTCCGGTAGATGTCCCGCTGCTCATCGCTGAATTTTCCCGAAGCGGGCCAGGTCCGAGTGATATCCATGGTCATCATGTCGAGGTCGGCGCCGAAGTCCATCAGGACGAGTTCGCCCTTTTCGATGCGGCGCTCGTTCTTTTCGTAGTGCCAGATGCAGGAGTTGGGGCCGGAGCCGACGATAGGGGCGTAGGCCGGGCCCCGCGCACCCATCTTGAGGACGGCGCCGACCGCGGCCGCTTCGACCTCGTATTCGAACCCACCCGGCCGCGAAGCGAGCATGGCCTCCCGGACGGCCAAGGCCGAAATCCGTCCGTTCCGGCGCAAGACGGCGATCTCTTCTTCCGACTTGATGACCCGAAGGGCGTCGATGAAGGGCACGATCTCGCGGAGTTCGCACTGGGGGTATCGGTCCCTGAGCTTGGAGATCCGGTAATTGTCGAAAGAGAGTTGATCGTTGTAGTGGGTTCGGGACCGCCGGGCCGTCATGAGTCCGACTTCGGAGCGCGCCTCGTCGACCGCGTCTCCGGGAGAGAGGCGGACATAGAGAACCAGGCCCAGCCTCTCCAAGTTCCGGGCCAGGTATTCGTCGAAATAAGATAGAGGCTGGATATCGCTCAGCGCCAGCCTGTCCTTGGCCGCGGAATCCTTGAGAAGATTGGAGCCGCCGACCATCTCTTCGCGCGGCGACTGCTGGGGGAGAAACAGGAAGGTCTCCCCCGTCCGGGCGGCCATGACCAGGATGGCGTTGGCATCCCGGCAGCCCGAAAAGTAGAAAAAGTCGTTGTCCTGGCGGAAATGGCCGGCCGGAGGAGCGCCGGTTTCGCCGAACAGGATGACGACTCCGTCCTTGACGCTCCCCACTAGAGCCTGGCGCCGCCTCACGTACTCGTCCCGGCTGAAGCCGGTCCGCTGGGCGTGAAGCGCCGGGACGAGGACGGCCAGGGCGGCCAAGCACAGGAAGAGATGACGACGGGCGGTTCTCATGTTCATGGGCACCTCTATTCTATTAATGAAAAAAATGTACACCATCGCCCGTCCCGAGGCAAGCCGAAGGCCTTGTGTTGACCGGGAAGCCGACTGCCCCGAAAGCGGCTTAATAATGATAGCGGGCTTGCAGAAAATCAACCCGCTCATCGCGGACGAGATAGACAAGCCGATGCTCCTGGGTCAGCCGGCGCGACCAGACGCCGGCCGCCAGATACTTCAGCGGCTCGGGCTTGCCCTCCCCGGAAAAGGGATCCCTCAGGACGGCTTCAACGAGATGGAGCGCGCGGAGCGCGATTTTACGGTCCGTTTCGACCCAATAGCGCAGGTCCTCGATGAACTCGGGCTGGAAGACGGCTTCACGCTTTTTCGCCCTCAAGGCCCACCTCGCGACGCAGTCTGTCGAGGGACATGGGCGCCCGACTGTTCTTGAGCGCCCGGGCCAAAGCGGCCAGCAGGCGCCGGGAGTTCTTAGGGGACCGCATCAGATGGGCCGTTTCGAGCAGGCTGTTGAGTTCCTCGGCCGCCACCATGGCGACGTTCTCCGCGTTCCGCCGCTCGATGATGACGATCTCCCGGTCCTCCGCCACCGAATCCATCAGCTTGGCGAGGTTGGCCCGGGCCCGCGTATAGGTCGTCTGAATCGGCATCAGGCCTCCTTTCCATATGTACAAGGTTACTGTACATCTTTGGACAAGCCCTGTCAACCCCTCGACTCCCCGGCATGAATGCCGGCACCCAAGGAGCCGTTGTTTCGGCTCCTTGAGTACTGCAAGGCTGGGCTTGTTCGGGGTTAACCCTGAGCCCACTCAGCCCCATCCCCTCCAAAGGGGCTGAGTACAAAAGTGTCGCTTCTCGTCCCCGCCTTTCAGGGCGGGGTAGCGTCGGCGAACGGGTCAATGATCAAAGACAGGGAATAAGCGCGACGCCTCTCAGAGGCGCGGAACGTCAGGTGTTGAACAGAAAGCTGACCTTGAGCATGACGATCCGGTCCTGGAGGTAGCCCGCTCCGCCCAGCTTTCGGGTCTCGTTATAGATGAAGTAGAGGTTGGCGCCGGGCTTGTAGATCCAGCGGACCTGGAAGTTACTCTTGAACAGCCGCTCGGCGTCGTTCCACTGGAGGTAGGCCTTGGCGTAGAGGTCGGGCGTGAAGGAATAGATGAACCGCGTCCCCGCGATCGTCGTCGTGAAGCGGCCGCCCGGGACGGGAAGGTCGAATCGGTTCCGGTTGAGGGTCAGCTCGAGATGGAGTTGGCTCGAAAGCCTTAGGCCGGCCTGGGCGTCGAGGCCGACGAAATCGCCGTTATAGAATCCGCCGGCATCGAGCCCGGACCTGAGGTAGACGCTCTTGGTCCGGTCCGACTCGAAGAAGGCCGCGAAGACGTCGTAGCCGTATCGGCCGATGGGGATAAAGACGCCTTCCTTGATCTCGAAGCTCTCCTCCAGAACCTCCAGGTTGCTGATGACGCCGCAGAACAGGATCGACCCGTTCTGGAACATGTTGAAGGCGCCGGCCATGTTGTTGCGCGACTCGAGCCGGCCGCCGTGGTCCTCGATATAGGTCAGGTTGTTGAATAGGTAAATCTGGCGGAGGCCCAGGACGCCCGGCCGGGGACTGACGCCCGCGTTCCAACGCCACTTCCGGATGTCGGTGCGCGGGACGAAACCCATCTCGGCGTTGAAGTTCTCGCCGATGTCCGCGTAGGAGAGGTCGGACTGGAGGAGGTCCGTTTCGTAAACCAAGTTGAGATAGCCCCCCCAGTCCCGCCCCCGCAGGCCGGGTGAGAAGGTCTTGGCCAGAAAACCGCCGGCCCGGATGCTCTTCCCGAAGGCCAGGTTGAAGTCGAGGCCGCCCGCCCGGTTGAAGTCGGTTCCCCCGCCGCCCACGGCGTCCTTGCTGAGAACCATGATCCCGACCGAGGACTTGGCGAAGATGTCCCGCTTGAGACGGACGACGGCATTGTTGGCCCGGCGGATATCGATCCGCTCCCCGTCCTCGTCGTAGGACGTCCGGTCGGTCAGGATGTCGAGGATGCCGAGAGTGTAGGGCCCCGCCTTTCCGGTGACCTTGAGGCCGCCCAGGACGGGTATCTCCCGGCCGTCCTCGGACAATCCGATCGTCCGGCTGAAAAATAGGAGCGTCGAGGGCGGCTCGTGCTCCTGAAAACGCTCGCCGAAACGGAAGATGTCCGCGCCCTCCAGAAAAAACTCCCGCTTCTCGGGAAAGAAGAGGTCGAAGCGGGTCAGGTTGAACCGCTCCTGGTCCGCTTCAACCTGGGCGAAATCCGTGTTGACGGTCAGGTCGCCCGTTATGTTCGAGGTCAGGCGGAGTTTGAGGTCCAAGCCCAAGTTGGCCGTCCCCCGGAACGGCTCGGGACGATCCTCCTTTTTTCCGCCGCCGATGACATAGGGCATAGCCTGGACCCGAGTCCCCTGGCGGAGGCGGCGAAGGCCGGCCAGGTGCCCGAAGTAGGATATCTTGAGCCGGCCCAGCCATCCATAGGATCGGAGGATGGGCGTCCAATAGCTTTCTTCGCGCTTGCGGGCGATGGAGCGGACGAAATTAATCCCCCAGTTCTGTTCGTCGGAGTCACGGAAGCGAAGCGTCGTGAAGGGAATGGCGATCTCGGCCGACCAGCCGGCGCTATCCCGGTGGGTCCGAACGGTCCAGATCCCGTCCCAGTCGACGTTGAGGCTGCCGCCTTCGTCCCGGATCAGGGCATCGCGCCGGGCGCCCAGAGGGTTGACCGCGAACAGGAACGCGTTCCGGTGGTCATGAAACGTGTCGATGATGACCTCGAACATGTCCTCGTTCGTGAGCTCGATGTCCCGCCTCATCTCCCTGGCCACGATCCGGGACGGCTCGCCGTCGAAACAGACGACGCCGATATAGAGATTCGCGTCGTCGTAAAGGATGCGGACCTCGGTCCGCTCGCTGGCCGGCGCGCCCTCCTGGGGCTCCTTTTGAACGAAATCGCTCACGACCTGAGCCGCGCGCCAGGCGGGCTCATGAAGGAGGCCGTCGACGCGAACGGGCCAGGTCGTCTTTTTGGCCTGGATGACGTATGTCGAGGTGTCGACCGCCCCCGACAGGTTTGAGGCGGCGGCCAGGACAAAGGCCCCGGTTACTAGGGCGTGAATTCGGGCATAGGGTTTCAGCGCGGACATGGATTTCTCCGGGGCATTCACTTTCAGGAAGCCCGATTCTAATCTATTCGGCCGAAAAAGGGAATCGGCTATTGGGCGTAAGGCATTTTCCCCAGATACTCGGGTGACCCAATGAGGCTGGTACAAGCGGCCCGGGATGGCCCATTAAATAAATATCAGGCCCGCGCCTTGACCCGTTCGCCGACGCTACCCCGCCTTTCAATACCCATGAACCGGAAACGGCTTATGAGTACAGGCGAAGACGCCGGGGAGCAGCCTTGCAGCACACATAAGCCGTAAACGGCTTATGAGTACTGCGAAACGCCTGCACTCAGGGCTTCCATGAGGTAACA
>JALHUR010000053.1 GCA_022867325.1 Candidatus Aminicenantota bacterium
GGTCGTCGACGGGACCGGGAAAACGCTCCTGCCCGGCCTTATCGATGCCCATGTCCATGTCTACGGAAAAGCCCTCGAACAGGCTCTCGTTTTCGGCGTCACGACCGAAATCGACATGTTCACGGTTCTGAGCGTCCTGCGCGAGGCCAGGGACCGGCAGGCCGCGGGGAAGAGCCTCGACCGCGCCGATATCGTCTCCGCCGGGACCCTGGTCACGGCGCCGGGCGGACACGGCAGCGAATACGGCGTCCCCATCCCGACCATCCGGAACGCCGACGAAGCCCAAGCCTTCGTGGACGCCCGGATCGACGAAGGGGCCGATTTCATCAAGATCATCTACGGACCGCCGCCGCCCGCGATCGACCGCGCCACATTGGCCGCGGTCATCGCCGCCGCCCACGCGCGGGGAAAGCTGGCCGTCGTCCATGCTCTATCTTATGCGTCCGCACTGGAGGCCGTCAAAGCGGGGGCCGACGTCCTGGCCCATGTCTTCGCCGACAAGGTCCCCGAAAAGGAATTCATCGACCTGGCCATCAAGAACCGAGTCGTCCTCATCCCGACGCTGACCGTGATCGGAAGCCTGGCCGGTCATCCGCTAAAGGAAAGCTTCCTCAAGGACCCGGGGCTCGCGCCCTTCTTGGCCCCTGCCGATCTCGGCCAGTTCAAGCTGACGTTCCCGGCCGGCTATTCACTGCAGGCCGATTACGACACGGCCGCCAAGGCCGTCCGCGTCTTGAGTTCGGCCGGCATCCCGATCCTGGCGGGCACCGACGCGCCCAATCCCGGGACGGTTCACGGGGCCAGCCTCCATCTCGAGCTCGAGAGGCTCGTTGCCGCGGGCCTCGCGCCGGCCCGGGCGCTCGCCGCGGCCACGGCGCTCCCGGCCGCGGTCTTCGGGCTGAAGGACCGGGGCCGGATCGCACCGGGCCTCCGCGCCGACCTCGTCCTTGTCGCCGGGAATCCCCTCGAGGACATCCGGGCGACGCGCGCGATCGAAGGAATCTGGAAAGCCGGGGTTCGATTCGATCGGGGCCCGTATCGAAACGAGGTGGAGCGTTTGAAAGCCGAGGAAGCGAAGTTGAAAAAGGCCGCTCCGCCCCCGGGATCCGAGTCCGGGCTCATCAGCGACTTTGAGGATGGAACCGCCGGCTCGCGCTTCGGCTTGGGTTGGGCTGTATCGACCGACGCCTATGCCGGGGGCAAATCGAAAGCCGCGCTCAAGGTCGTCGAAGACGGGGCGGACGGAAGCCGGCGCTCTCTGTCCGTGTCCGGCGAGGTCGCTCCCGGTCTCTCCTATGCCTGGAGCGGCGCTATCTTTTTCCCCTCTTCCGTCCCGTTTGCGCCGGCCAACCTGTCTCACAAGACGGAGCTCGTCTTCCGGGCCAAGGGGGACGTTAAAACCCTTCAGGTCATGGTCAACCTCAAGGACAGGGGGTTCATTCCGCTGACCGTTCCGGCCCGGATCCGCGCGGACTGGGGGGAGTTGGCGATTCCCTTTAAGGCCTTCGGGAATTCGGACGGCAGCTCTATCACGGCCATCACGATCGCCGCGGGGCCGGAGCCGGGGCCGTTCGCGTTCCAAATCGACGATGTGAGGCTGAGATGAAGACTCGAAACATGATCGTGCTGTTCGTCCTGGCCGCCGCCGGAATGAGCGCCGCCTCTTGCGATTCACGCGCGGCCTTGACGCGGAAGAGGATCAAGGGCGTTGAGAAAGGCCTGCTTCACGCTTATTATTTCAAGAGCCGGAAGCCTCAACCGCTCAATCTCCAGGACCGGATGGCCTTCTACCGCGTCCCGGCCGTCAGTATCGCCGTCGTCGACGGCCTTCGCCTCGAATGGGCCAGAGCCTATGGGACGAAAACGGCGGGCGCCGTCGATCCGGCGACTCCCGAAACCCTCTTCCAGGCCGGAGCGCTCAGCCAACCTCCGGCGGCGGCCGCCGCCCTCCGTTTGGTCGAGCAGTGGAGGCTCGGCCTCGACGCCGATGTCAACGCCGTCCTCCGCCGCTGGCGGGTTCCCGGGACCGGACCGGCGGCCCGGATTCCGGTGACGCTGGGCGGCCTTCTGAGCCACAGCGCGGGATTCGGGGATCTCGTTCTGGCCGGGACTCCGCGGGGCAAGTTCGGTCCGGACCTGCTTCAGGTCCTGAACGGTGAACCGCCGGCCGTCAATCCGGCTCTCCGGCCAGTGATCGAACCGGGGACGCGCGATATCCCCGCGGAGTCCGGCTTCGCGGTCCTCGAGGAGCTTCTGGTCGAGGCCGGCGGAAAGCCGTTCCCCTCGCTCATGAAAGAGACCGTGCTGGACCCGGCCGGGATGACGCTCAGCAGCTACGAGTCGCCCCTGCCCGAGGAGTGGCGGAGACGGGCCGCCTCGGGCCATCTCCGCGACGGCCGGATGATCGAAGGCGGATGGCTCGACTATCCGGCGCGGGCGGCCAAGGGGCTGTGGACGACTCCGTCCGACCTGGCGGTATTCGGGATCGCCGTCATGGAGGCGGCCATGGAGAAACCATCCCGCTTGTTGGGGGCGACCGCGGCCCGGGCCATGCTGACCCCCAAGGTCGGCGTCCACGGCCTCGGGTTCGTTGTCGAAGGACGGACGCGCGATAAGCTCCTCATCAGCCTCGAAGGCCGGACCAACGGATTCTCATCCATGCTCGTCATGATCCCCGATAAAGGGCAAGCCGCCGTCGTCATGGCCAACGGCGAAAGCGGGGAGTTCCTGATCGTCGAGATCCTCCGGGCTTTGTCCGCGGCCTACGAATGGCCCTATTTCAAGCCCGAGGAGAAGCCCTTATACAGGCTCGACCCGGCCGTCATCCGCGACTACCTCGGGCGCTACCGGGTCACGCCCGAATACATCCTCGAGGTCGCTGCCGAGGATCCCTGTCTCGTCATCACGCCGACCGGCCAGGCACCGACCAAATTCTATGTGGACAGCCAGGCCGTCTTCTTCTCGATCGATCCGCCCGCCCGGGTCCGCTTCCAGAGGGACGCGGCCGGCCGGGTCGACCGGCTCATCCTTGTCCAGGGGCGTTCCATCCAGGAAGCTCTCCGGATCGACTGAAGGCGCATTTCCACAGATTGAATATTTAGAAGAGGGTTTTAAAAGCGGATCTGAAGCGACCATTGAGGGTAAAAACCCGAAGGGGAGCGAAGACCGCTTTTAAAGCCCTCCTCGAGAATGTCTCTTTGAAGCGGGCTTGCCCCGCGAAGGCCGCTGGACTACAATGATCGTCCCGGATCGCAGGTCCGGACTGTGAGGTTTCCATGAAAGCGTACTCCGTGATTCTGATAGCGGCGCCGGCCTTGATCCTGGCCGCCTGCGTGTCCGGTCCCAAGGCGCCCGTCCTGGACAATGACAAGAATCCCCAGTATCAATACGAAAAGGCCGTTATTGCCATGAATTACGGCCTTCCCGACGAGGCCCTCCGCTACCTCGACCAGGCCGTCGTCCTCGATCCCCGGCACGCCAAGGCCAACCGGTTGATGGGGATCATCCGCCTCCAGAGAAAGGAGCCGATCCCGGCCGCCGACGCCCTCGCTAAATGGGTGGAAGCCGAGCCCCGCTCGGCCGAAGGCCGCCTCTATCTCGGGACGGCCTACCAGGAGATGGGGGAGAGCGAGCGGGCTGAGGCGGAATTCCGGGCGTCGTTCGAGATCGACGGCAACGCGCCGGCCGCCTTCCGTCTGGGCCGGCTCCTGATGACCAAGGGGGATCTCGCCACGGCCCTCGACTACGCCGATCAAGCGATCAAGAAGGCGGACAAGGAGAGCGACGGACACAACCTCAGGGGGGTCATCCTCAACCAGATGGGGCGCTATCCCGAGGCCGTCGCGAGCTTCGAAACGGCCCTGGGCCTGACCCCCAACGATCCCAACCTTATGGTCAACTTGGGCATCGCTTTTATCAACAGCGGCGCGGCTGAAAAGGCCAAGGCTCTCTTCCGGAAGGCCCTGCCCCTCCTCAAGGACCCGGCCCTCAGGGACAAGGTCCAGAATTATCTGAAAACGGCCGAGGGCCGGAGGGCCTGAAAGCTTTCCGCCCCGGCGGGGGCCGGATTAGCCGGCCCGGACGAGCGTCAAGCGAACCTTCCGTTCTTTATTGTCGCGCACGGCCGTCAGGGCCACCGTGTCGCCGATCTTGCGGTTGTCGAGGGCCGTGTAGAGGTCGTCGTAAGAGCGAACCGGGGCGCCGTCGACGGCCGTGATGATGTCCCGGATGAAGAGCTGTCCCTGGCGGTCGCGTCCCAGCCCGCGCAGCCCGGCCCGGTAAGCTTCGCTGTTTTCAGGGACTTCGCGGATGATGACGCCCTCGATCCCGGCCCGCCGGGCAAAGCGGTCGTCCAGGAGGATGACGCCGATCCAGGGCCGGATGACCTTGCCGAAGCGGATGATCTCGGGGACGATCTTCTTGATCGTGTCGACGGGGACGGCGAATCCGATCCCGCTCGAGGCCCCCGAGGGCGAGATGATCATCGTGTTCATCCCGATCAAAGCGCCGCTCGAATCGAGGAGGGGGCCCCCCGAATTCCCGGGGTTGATCGAGGCGTCGGTCTGGATCATGTCGCGGATCGTGACCCCGCCCGCGCCGGGCATGCTCCGGCCCAGGGCGCTGACGATTCCGGTCGTGACTGTGTGGTCGAAGCCGAAGGGATTCCCGATGGCGATGACCTTCTGACCGACCTGGAGGTCCCGGGAGGAGCCGGTCCGGACCGCGAACAGGGCCGACCGGTCTCCCTCGATCCGGAGGACGGCGATGTCCTTGTTGGGCTCCTTGCCGACGAGCCGGGCCCGCCGCTCCTGCTGGTTGGGGAGGGTTACGTTGAAGATATCGCCGTCCTCGATGACATGGTAGTTCGTTACGATGTGGCCTTGATCGTCCCAGACGAAGCCGGATCCGCTTCCGCGTGGAACCTCCTCCTCGGAGGAGAAAAAGAAATCGCGGACGCGTTGGATGTTGGTGACGAAGACGACGGAGTTCCGGAGCTGTTTGACGACCTCGATCGTGTTCCGTTCATCCTCGGTCAGGGTCGCCTGGGCCCGGAGCGGGGAGGGGGCGGGCGCGAGCCCGGCGGCCGTAACGAAAACGGCGAGTGCGAAGCAGAATTTACCTATTCTCATGATGGATAAAACCTCTCAGCGAAACTGTAGCGGAAAGCGGACGCTTTGGCAAGACGCCACGCGGCCGGGCGGCCCCGCGGATGTCCGGGCCGGCGGCGGCCGTCAGCGGATGATCCGGTAGACCTCCCGCCAGGACTTGATGCGAAGCGCGCTCACGGCCGTGATCGGCTGGGACAGAACCTCGCTCGGCGGTTCGGGACCGCCCTCGCCGGGCTGCGTGTAGCTCTGGATGAAGACCTTCCGCTTGTTTTGCTTCGTCCCGTCCGGCATGGTGACCGAAGTGGTCGAGCCGATCGTCACCGCCGAACGGACTTTTTGGAGCGTCGCCAGGGAGACGATCGCCTGGCCGTTGGCGTCGGTCAGGGCCGAGCTTCCGGCCTGCGAGCCGGTGGTGTATCGGGCGTAGATATTTCCCGACCCGGCCAGGGTCAGGCAGGGGTTGATGTTTTCGATCGACCCGTTGACCGTGGCGATGTAGACGATGCCGTCCGAAATAATGTCGTCGGCCCAGACCTTTTCGCCCGTGGCGAAGGTGTCTTTCTTGGGGCCGTGATCGGAGGGGAGCAAGTCCCCGAAGGCGTCGGTCCCGATGAACCACTCGACGGTCTGGGCGCCGCCGCTGTCGCGGAGGGCGACGAAGGAATAGTCCGCGGTCGCCGTGGCCTTATCGTCGCCGCCCGTTCCGAAGTAGAGATGGACGGAATTGTCCGAGACGGAAATGGAGATGGCCGGCTTGGTAACGATGGGGTGAACGCAGGGGTCTTCGTAGATGATGGCCGGCTTCCACCAGCGGCTCGGGTCGCTGCTGTCGGTCACGTCGATCTTCCAGATCCTTCCCAGCAGGTCCCCGAAATAGACGGCTTCGACCGCTCCATCCCGGTTCGTGTCGGCTAGGGCCGGAGAGCCGGGCAGAGAATTGACGATGCCGAAGGGGCTGGTCGGCTCCGGGTTTTTCTTGATTTCCTCGTTGAAGAGGACCTCGCCGCCCTCGCCGTCCTTGCCGTCCTCGATGTCCACGCAATAAAAGTGGTTTCCGAGAGTGGTGCCCGCGTCGCCGTCCGTGTCGTAGCCGGACCCGAAGAAGGCGACCCAGCGGCCGTCCGAGAGCTTCCCGATCGCCGGCACCGACCATGTTTCGCCGGTCGACTCGGGATCGTTGAATTCCCAGAGGGGCTTGGGATCGTCGGGGTCGGTCACGTCGATGCAGAAGTAGTACCAGTTATGGTCTTTCCCCCAGCCGGCGCCCTGACCGCAGACGACTACGGTGTGCCAATCGTCGTCGAAGAAGACATCCCGGATGGCGGGCGTGCCGTCGACGAAGTAGTGATGGAAGAGGTATTCCCCGCAATCCGGGTCCTGGATCCGCATTTTCTTGAGCTTGGTGAGCAGGTTATTGGGGATGAAGGCCCATTGTTCCACGAGGGTGGCCGGATGGAAACAATGCAGCATTCCGTCGTTGGCGCCGACCAGGATCGAGCGGGGCCGGTCTGCGTTGGTCGTTTTAAAGGTGTCGTAGCCGGTACCCATCAAAGCGGGTACGCCGCTCGGGGGCTCCAGGACCTGGGGCGAGGAATGGTTGATGTCTCCGAGTTTCCAATTCCGGTTCCGGCCCAGGACGAACGAAATGAGGGGTTCGGTTTCCGGGCTCCCGATGCCGAGGCCGAGGTACGGTTCGAGGGCATCCGCTCCCGAGACGTTGAAATCGAGCCGGTCGTTTATGACGCCGCCCGAGTCTCCGTCATGGGCCGTGTAGACGTGCCGGCCGTCCCAGGGCATCGCGGCCAGAACCTCGCCCGCGTCCTTGACATCAGTCGCGCCGGCGCCTTCGATCTCCTGGAGGGTTGAGCCCCGTTGATTGGTGAGGGTCATATTGGTCAGGTTCCAGGAGCGGAGGTGTCCGCGCCAGGAGGGGAACTCGAACGAGGCCGAGAAAAGGACCTCTTCGTTTTCCAGGTGGGCGGGGTCGACATCGGCATATGTGAAGGCATGCGAAGTCCGCGAATACTCCCTCTTGTTGAGATAGCGGTAGTCGATCCGGATATGGATGATCCGGGGCGTCGTGGTCTCGTCCGCGGTGGTCAGGACGGCCTTCCAGCGGAGGAACCAGCCCGGGCTCTGGAACATGAATTCCGTCCCTTTCGTTACGGGCCCTTCCCAGAGGGGATTTCCGTTCTCGTCGTTGCTGTTGGACATGTAGTAGGAAATGGAGGTCCCGGACGGAATCTGGTCGCTGGCAGTCAGGGTCGCCGCGACGACGGCGTGGTCGGCGGTGATGAAAGAGCAGGGGAGGAGGTTCATCGAGTAGACGGTCCCCCTATCGACGTAGA
>JALHUR010000054.1 GCA_022867325.1 Candidatus Aminicenantota bacterium
ACCTTGAATCCTAGCACCATGAACAAAAGTGAAAGTACTAGTGACCATAGAGAGAAAGCTGAGAATGTTCGGACTAGGCGCCACAATCCTTCATAGAAGCAGAGATAACATCCGTAGAGATACGGGACGAATACGCTGAATGATAAAAACATAGGGAACAAACCTTTTTTCTTCTCTCCTTTATCCCTTGCCACAAGCATTGAGAAGCCAAAAAGTATTAGAATTGATAAGAGCCCTCCCCCTAATAAAAGCCAATATCGGATATTTGACCCCTTTTGGATTAGCCTCACTATAACCGCAACGGCGAACACTAGCATCCCAAAACATGGCACCGCAATTTGTTTGCTAATAAAGTCGCTGATTTCCCCGCCCTTTAGTATCAATGCCTTGCAATTTTCGGAACCGGAAGAATCATTCATCTAATTTGCCTCCTCATATATTGAATAAACCTCCATTTACTTTCCCCCTCATCTACGTCATCTCTATGAGGCGATTAATACGCTGAAGAGCCGGAGGTCGAGAAAGTTGAGGCGGCCGTGCTTTTTTATTATAGTTTCTTTCCTTGCGTCCTCTCTTCCTAAATCTTCTCATCCCTCAGGTGTTATTAAATTTGAAAAAAGTCTACAAATTTGGGATAAGTATCGAAGGTTACGGGAGAACGTCCTTCGTAAAATACCGACACGCTTCCAAGAACATCCTTTTCATTTTCCAGTATACTATGGTTCATCATTATACGGGTGCCGGACTGCAAGCAAATAGTCGCATCTGATCTGTCTGGATCCTTGGTGATGATGAAAGGAGATTCGCGTGGATCTTTTTTGGATATTACGATCCTAATCTTTTTGAAATCTTCATGGTCAACAGAAGCGGCCATCTTCCCCTCCATCGCATAATGTAGGGCAATTCTTGTCATAAGGTGGCCCGGATCATACTTTTGCTCTGTGATCCTTTGATCTTTGTTCGCCATGACACAAAACCTCCTTTCTCACGTCTATCTATCTGAGGCGACAATTCGCTCAGCGTCATTCTCATCCCGCGGCCCGGCCCCGGGCGCCTAATTTTATCGTTGCTTCATATCTTTCAGAAATATACCAATCTAATAACGCCTCTGGTCCTTTACCCTTTTGTGAATCATCAATGGAAAAATTATTTGCTTCTATGATTTCATATAATTGGTTTTCTGTTGGGATAAGTATACACTCATCTTCTTTATAGGATAAATTACTCTGATTTTCTGCGTAAACTGATGTTTGAGCTACCTTTGCTATGCGCCCGAATAATCCTTTACCCATTTTCGGATGGTTAAAATAATCGCCTTCTCTAAATCTGGGTATCGGGGGTTGTATAGTTTGAAACTGACCTCTTTGGATCAATACTAAGCTATCAATCTCACTCCTATGTTTTATACACTTTTCAATATAGGATTTTGAAAACATAACTTTCTCCTTTATTCATTTTTATAGATGGTGAGGTTCAGCTATGCTTCTTCTGCGGATTACACACCGAGCATGGCGTTTAGGCATGACGCTGTCCGCATTCCCCTCCAGCCTCAAGGTTATAATATCGGACTTTTCCCTCTTCGGGTCAATCCTTATCTCGATAGGCGGTCCTATCCGTTTTTTGTTTTAATCAATCATTACCCATCCGGTTCTTCCAGCAGCAGTTTTGATAGCCACATAAACATGTCCTGTTATTTTATTACATTTATAGAAAGCAGGGTTGATAGGATTACTGGGGGGGAAATGCTCAATGTAAATGCATTGTGAATATACGTAGAGAGCGAAGGTTGTTATAAAGAGAAAAGCCAATAGAGTCCAGATTAATTCTTTTAGTTTCATATTCCCTCCGATTTACCAAATTTAGGCACCATCATGTTGGACGTAGACGGAGGCTTGCACGGTTTCATCTATGCATCGTCGGCGGATTGCACACCGAGCAGGGCGTATAGCCCTGTGCTTTTGCATCGAGCAGATTGATCGCGATCTTGCTCGATGCGAGATATTGGCAGCCATCCCGGTGGTACTTAGTTCCGGTATTCGTGATGTAGACAGTGATGTCCTCGCCTGGCTTCCGGGCGGCCTCGTTGGAATAGCCTGAGTTGCCATCCGCATTATAAGCCCGGACCCGGAACGAATAAGTATAGGCAGAAGAGAGCCCGCCAATGTAACAGACCTCCGCATTCGCAGGGGCCGTGCTGCTCTGTGACCAGTCGCCCGTGGACTTCTGCTCGATCTTGAAGCCTTTTTCGTTGTTCGAGTTATCATTCCAGGAGAGCTGTACTTGGCTCGATGAGGTTGAGGATGCGCTTAGGCCGCTCGGGGCCTTCGGGATCCCGCCAGACTGAGGGAGGAGCTGAACGATTACCGGGAGGTGATCCGAGGACTCCCACAGGGCATCCGCTTGAGCTTTACCCACGGCGTAGTTCGTGCCGTCGTTCACGGCCTTATTGAAGTGCTTCCCGTCGTTCCCGTACGCCGTATAGCTTCCCTTGACATAGCCCAGCTGCGTGCTCGTCAGCATCGGATCCGAGATGAGGATGAAGTCGAAGCGGTCATCTAGGCCGCCCGAGGCGCGACCACCCTTCTGTGTGGTACTTGCTGATTGAGTATGGAGCAAGGCGAACTGGGATCCATCATGCCAGTCCCCGGGCTTTTGAACGGGATCATTGAGGCGGGCACTGTAGGGCGCGTCGTGGTTTGTCAGGTACTGATAGGCTATCTCGGAGCTTTTATAGAGATTGAGATCTCCGCAAGCCAGGGCAAGGGTGCTCGTTGGGAGCGAGTTCAGGCGATTCCTGAGCTTCTTCGCTTCTTCAGCACGTTGGTTTCGTTCAGTTGAGCTGTCCCCAGACTTGAGATGCATTGAGTAGACGCGGAATATCGTCCCCACTCCCGGCCCGGCTTTTACCTTCAGACGGTATTCCGTAATGTCCCGAAGGTCTGTTTGGATCTGCGTCTTCCCGAGATAGGTGATGGTCGACTTCCGGTAGAAGAGGGCGTTGTTCGTGTCGGGTCCGTCGAAGAAGGGCGCGGCCGCGTACTTCTCGGGAACCGAGAAGTTCATCACCTTTGTGAGGAACTGATTGACACCGGCGAGGCCGATCATTTCCTGGGTAGCCAAAATATCGGGAGCGATCTTATTGATCACCAGCCGAAAGTCATCCTCGCGGGCGACGCCAGTGGATCCTGGGAAGTTCAGCAAGTTCCAGGTGACGAGCTTTACGGCCTCCGAAGGAAGAGAGAGAAGAAGAAAAACGAAGACGAGAAATAGAGCTTTCTTTTTCATTCAACCCCCTTAGTTTATGGTTTTCGGCTTGACCTCCTCATTGTAGTCTCCCTAATCTTAAAATAATTCTATAACTTCCCTATTGCTAAGTAAAGAAAAGAATAGGCGTTGGCGTCGCGTCGGAGACTGGGGAGGGACTGGGGAAAATCTCCCCAGCCCGGACCCCCTATTGCGTATTTAATTTCGCTCCAGAAGCCCTTTCAGCATCCAAAAAACGCTGAAGTTCCGGCTCAATAATTTCGCGTATAATAAACCTTTGTGCGCGAAACTTAAACTTAAACTTGATAAAATCGTTTATCCACTCGACCCTGACAAATTGCCCCCATTTTGATCCCATGGTACCTTTGAGTATATCCGGATCAAACTCATATTCGCCTATTATGGAACCTTTCCCAACGATCCACGGGCCGGTCTTTACATAAATAACGTCGTCAATCTTCATTTCCTTCCATAGTATCCACAAACTATTTCTTCTTCCTGATTTATGAAGCGCTCGAGAGCGCCAGTTTTTTAAATAGTCGTCATCTGATAGTTTTGTGCAATCCTCTACTACTCTTTTTCTTTGACCTTCGCCCCAGTAAAAATCAAGCGCAGCAATACCTCTCTGCTTACAATCTGGGAATATATCAGGCCCTCCTTCCCCATATCTCATCATCATACGCCAATATCTCATTGCCGCCCTCCCGATTTTCTGATATCTATGATTGAAGTAATATCTATCATATTCGGAATCAGGTGAGCCGATTCTACCAAAACGCCCGGCTGGAAACAATACTCCGTCTTTCCCCTGGTCGTCCCGGCCCGCCGCGTCGGACGCTGGGGAGAGACTGGGGAAAATCCTATTCTATTAAGATACTACCTTAGTATCTTAATGCCTTAATATCTTAATATCTTAATCATTCCCCCAGGAAAACCGCGATTTATTAAGATACTACAAGGTATTAAGGTATTAAGATACTGACTTTATTAAGAGACCCCCAGCGAAATCTTAATCACGTCAGCGACCACTCCCAGTATCCGTGGCCTCGCCCCACTCCGCCGATGCGCTGCGGCTTTTTGAGGCCAAGCGACTTCTTAGCGCGATAGACCATTCCGGGACTGAAGCCTTCCTGCTCAGCCGCTTCGAGAATCTCTTTCGAGCTCTTTGGGCCGGAGGCCAGTTGCTCCCGAAGCCAGCCCTGCACCTCAGCCGCGCCTGCCTCCCCGAAAGTGGACGACAGCAACTCAATCGCCGTCGGCACGGGCACGTCGAGGAATGTCACGTCGCCGTTGCCCTTATTGATGTTGAACGCCAGACCGGGAATTCCCGCTTTCCGATTGCTCTTCATAGATTGGAAATAGCGCACGCCGTCCGGGTCGCGATTCCACCGTATCAGCCAAACCGACCGCGCTACGCCCATTATGCCGATACTGCCACCGATCCGATACATCATGTCCATTTGACTCGATTTATTCAAATGAGCCACCCCAACCACCGCTACGCCCGTTTCCTCGGCCATAGTTTTAAGCGGAGTGAGAATAGCCCGCATATGCGCATCGGAGTTAGTGTTCACTTTCCCGCTCAACGCGCCGCCGAAGTATCCCTGGACAGGGTCTAAGATTACGGGCTTCACGTCGCCGCGCCGCACGATTTCCTTTTTCAATTTGTCTATGTCCTGGAGCAGCGTAAACATGCGTTCCTGGCCTTCGGTTGTCTTCACTCCTGGGACGAATGTCACCTTTGAGCGGTCCGCTCCATACTGTATCAGTCGCGGGAGAACGGTGTCCTCCTGGCCGTCCTCGCTTTGGAGGATCAGCACCCTACCGACCGGAGGAGTGCAGAGGTCGGGCCAGCGGGAGGCTGTCGTGACGTGCGCTGCCATCCACGTCGTGAATAGGCTTTTGCCGCTTTCGGGGTCGCCCACGAGGAGCGTCAACTTGCCCAGCGGAATGCGCTCGGGCCAAAGCCACGTGATTTCTGTTGGCTCAATAGAGTCGGCCTCAACGGTCATTAATTCGTCCCCAGCTGTCCGCATGGTCGCAGCGGTCAGGATTTTCAAACTCAGCTTCTCGTAGTCAGGCCTTTTGCCGCGCTGTTTGGCCTTGGTCGCGTCGGCGGCCGAGTCGAGAACGGCATGAATCCATGCCTGGTCTTGGATAAATTCCAGCGTCTTGTCGGCCACATATCGGAAATCGCTTTCGGCGTCGTCTAAGACATCGCCGAACACCTTCATGAATTCCACCGCGTCAAAACGCTTGCTATTATTTTCGAGGAAAAGGGTGATTTCCTCCTCCATCTCCGTTACTGAAGGGACGCGCGAATATTTATGGAGAAAGTCCGTCAGTAACTTGACCATAGCGCTCAATATCGGATTGTCAAAATGCTCCGGTCGCACGGCGCTGAGATTCTCGCCCATGCGCTCCGGAGCGATAAGTAGCATCGCTACGATCTGACGCTGGAGCTCGTAGGCGAATCTAAAGGCCTGCTCGTCGTCAAGAGGTCTTTGATTGGGAGTCGATTCGGTTGTCATTCGTGTTCTCCTGTTTTTGTGTTAGAAAAAGTCCCTGCATACTTTCGTCAAGTAGTAGGTTCGTAGCAAGGTCGGTCAGGTAATACTGACGACCTACGGTCCAGCTTCGGCCGCCGTCGTGGCTTAGAAGGACCGCCTTCAATTTGAGGGATTTTGTGCTAAGCACACGCATTTCGTGTTCTCCTTAAAATATGAGTTTATTGCCCGGTAAAGGGTACTTTCCCTTATGGGGCTTCGATTAGCTGGTTAGTATTTGACATCTCGGCAGCGATCAGCCCTTTCAAATAGACAAGCGTGTTAGACTGCTCAGCGTGCCGGACGATAGTGATGAAGCGACCTGGAGAGAGATTTATACTGTCGTTTACGCAGCCCCGCCACTTTTCCCCATATGAATCAACGTTTTCCTTTTAGCACCATTAGTCCGAAGTAGGCGAGTTTTAGCACAATCTGTTACACCGGCGTTACACGGGGAGTTGTCTACCTTCCCTTCTAAGGGCCGGAATCAGGCTAACGACGTTCTGGGGAAGGTAGAGTCTGTGAACTTGACTTCCCTCCCTGACGGAGTTATCCTTTTGTCGAGTAAAAGCAGAGGGAAAAAGGGCCATGAAATGCCCTAAGTGTCACGCCGATAATTCTGACACGTCCCGGGTTTGCGGCAACTGCGCCACACAGCTCATACGGGGTGCCCAACCTCCCCCTGCTCTAACAAAAACGCTTGAATCTCCCATTCACGCCCTGTTAAAAGGGAGTCTTGTCGCGGGGAAGTACCGGATTATCGATGAGATCGGCCGCGGCGGCATGGGCATTGTCTATAACGCCGAGGACACAACCCTAGCCCGCCGAGTCGCCATCAAAGTCCTGCCCGAGATCTTCACCGGCGACCCGGAAAGACTGGCCCGCTTCAAGCGCGAAGCCAAGCTCCTGGCGTCACTGAACCATCCCAATATTGCCACGATTCACGGACTCGAAGAGACCGATGGAAAAAGCTTCCTTGTCATGGAACTGGTCGAAGGCGAAACTCTGGCCGAGCAAATAAGCCGCGGGCCTCTTCCCCTGGAGCAAGCCTTGAAGGTTTGTATCCAAATCGCCGAAGGGGTGGAAGCGGCCCATGAGAAGGGAATCATCCATAGGGACCTGAAGCCCTCCAATATCAAGACCACCCCCGATGGCAAAGTGAAGGTCCTCGACTTTGGCCTGGCCAAGGCTTTTTATGAGGAAACGGCGGCTTCTGCCGTGTCCAAATCTCCCACCATAACCGAGCAGATGACCGAACCCGGTGTGATTCTTGGGACTGCCGCTTACATGAGTCCCGAGCAGGCTACAGGGCGGCCGGTTGACAAGAGAGCGGACATCTGGGCTTTCGGCTGCATCCTGTATGAATGCTTAACCGGAAAGCGGGCTTTTGGGGGCGAAACCATCACCGAGACACTGGCAGCGATCCTCAAAGGGGAGCCGAACTGGGAGGCGCTTCCCGCCGATTCGCCGTGGAGAGTCAATGAACTCTTGCGCCGATGCCTCGAGAAAGACCCCAGAGAACGCCTGCATGACATCGGCGACGCCCGGTTCGAGATCGAAGCACCGACGGCTGATCCCTCCGAAACGGTGCCTGCTCGCCGGACGTTCTCACTTCCGTGGCTGGCTGCCGGTGCAGTTGGCATTTTTTTCGCGGGCATCCTTATCGATCGATTTATTATCAGGCCTCCCCAATCCACTCCTCCCGCCCCGGTGGTCACCGCAACGATCAAGGTTGCGCCGGGTCACTGGCTGGACGGCATGCGCAGGGCCCAGGACAGGGAATGGCCGAGCCGAAAGGCCATGGCCATTTCGGCCGACGGCAGGTTCCTCGTCTACAGCGCGATTGAGGAGAATCCCGGCCCTCAAGTAAAACCTCAGCTGTATCTACGGAGAATGAACCAGGGGGAAGCCAAGCCTATCGCCGGGACGGAAGGCGGCATCAACCCCTTCCTGTCGCCCGACAGCGGCTGGGTGGGATTCTGGGCAGACGGCAAGCTCAAGAAGGTTCCTGTCGACGGTGGTGTGCCGGCTACCTTGTGCGACGCTGCCCAGATCTTCGGAGCGAGTTGGGGTCCTGGCGATATCATCGTGTTTGCAGATGGACAAGGAACTGGTCTCTATAAAGTATCGGCGGACGGGGGAATGGCCGAGAGCCTGACCTCGCCTGACCCGAAGCGGGAGGCGGGCTGTCACCGCTTGCCCTCCTGGCTCCCCAATGGGAAGGCCGTATTGTTCACTGTAATGAGATACCTCTGGGACTCGCAACCCAGGCTTGCCCTGCTCAATCTCGATACCCGCGAGTGGCTTGTCCTGCTGCCGGACGCTGCCGATGCCAAGTATGTTCCCACGGGACATCTGGTGTTCCTGAGACAGGGCACGCTCATGGCAGTGCGATTTAATACGGCCAATATGCAGGTCATCGGCCAACCGTCCCCGGTCGTGGGAAACGTCATGCAAGCCATTGTCCCATGGGGCAGTCAGAATACGGGGGCTGGGCAATTCGACGTTTCTGACTCAGGCTCGCTTGTCTACGCGGCGGGCGGTGTGCTTCCTGACATGCAGAATTCGCTCGTTTGGGTTGACCAGAGCGGATTCGAGCAACCTGTCACGCCCCTGCATTTGCCCTTTCAAGCTCCGCGTCTTTCGCCGGACGGCCAGCGAATTGTGTATGTAACTATGGGACGAGAATGGCGGGTCTTTGTTTATGACCTGAATACAGGCACGAACAGTCGGCTGACGCACGAGGGAATGTCCAGCCGAGCGATTTGGACTCCCGACGGCAAGCGCATCGTCTTCCTATGGCAACACCTCTTGGCTTTAAACCTGTTCTCGCAGCCATACGATGGAAGCTCGCCGATGGAACGCCTTACAACAAGCCAATATGATCAATACCCTGGATCATGGTCTTCGGATGGGAAAACGCTCGCTTTAGTGGAAAGTCAACAAAATACCGGGGACGATATCGCTGTGATGGATGTCCCATCAGGACGCGTGACCCCGTTTCTGAATTCGCAGTACAATGAGGAATATCCAGAATTTTCGCCCGATGGCCGTTGGATAGCCTACGTTTCTGATGAGTCAGCGCGCGACGAAGTCTATGTGCGGCCCTTCCCCGGTCCGGGGATGAAACACCAGGTCTCAAGCCAGGGGGGCGTCCAGCCACTGTGGGCAAGAAACGGGCGACAGCTTTTCTGCCGGCGGCAGGACCAGGTGTGGGCTGTGGACGTCCGGACCGATGGCGGCTTCTCGACCGGCAAGCCGCGCCTGCTTTTTGAGCGGCCCGGATATTCGCCGGGAAGCCCGACTCGCAGCTATGATCTATCCCAGGATGGGCAGCGATTCCTCATGGTCAAGCTCGAGCAAAGAAAGCCCTCTCCCGTCACCGAAATGACGCTCGTCCAGAACTGGTTCGGGGAACTCAAGCGCCTCGTCCCCGCCGGTAAAAGGTGAGAGCGCCAGCCTCGGCTATCCCGAGGCTAAAGATGCCAGGAAGCGGCTGGACGGGCGGATCAGAGGGAAGAGGCCGGCCTGTCACGCCGGAGGTCGCGAGTTCAAGTCTCGTCGGCCCCGCCATTTCTTTTTCCTCTTCCCCGGCCGCTTAGCGCGCCGGCTCATTGACTGGGCTTGGCTTTCCCTTGTATAAAAACGTAAGGAAGTCGGAGGCGTGAAGATAAGCGGTCGGGCTGGATTTTTCATCGGAATTTTAGCGGCGGGATTCGTGGCGTCCGGGTCGTCTTCGGCCCGCCCGCCCGAGAGGGCGGCCTCCGAGGACATCATCGTCGCAGCCCACTACGCGCCTTGGTTCAAAGGCACGGCTGAGCCCGGTTGGACCCAGTGGGTCGGGACCAAGAAGGTCCATACGGCCTACACCCCCCTCCTCGGCTATTACGACAACCGGACCCCCGCGACCCTCTCCAAGCATGTCGAGTGGGCGACCGCCTACGGCATCGACGCCTTCATGATCGAATGGTGGGGCCTCCCCAGCGGTAAGTTTCGGGCCGGCATCGACGATGTCGTCCGGCCCTTCCTCGCCAACCCGGACTTCAAGAAGATCAAATTCTTCTTTGTCTATTCCTTCATCCAGGCTCTGCGAAAAGACAGCGAACCGACCTTCCCCGTCATCAATCTTGATGACGCCGAACGGATCAACAAGCTCGTCTCGGACTATAAATACGTCGCCCGGACCTATTTCAATCAGCCCAACCAATTCAAGATCGGCGGGAAGGCGGTTGTCTATCTGTGGGCGATCGGGAACACAAAGGGGAATTTCAAGACTGCCCTGACCAAGCTCAGGAACGCCGTTAAAGCGGCCTCCGGATACGACCTCTATATCATCGGCGACGAGATTGGATACGGTACGACACCCGACCTCGTCCGGGCGCCCTGCCTGGACGCGGTCATGCCCTACATGATGCTCAAAGGGGAGAAGCCGATCCGGAACTACAAGGTCGAAGCGACCATCGACAGTATCGTCTCCCAATACAGGAACGTCATGAATATCTGCGCCGACCTCGGGATCAAGTTCATCCCTTGCGGGTTCGCCGGGTTCAACGCGATCGGGGCGCCCTGGTGCTACGACAATGCCGGGAAGCTCGCGGCGCCGGTCGTCGTCCGAAGCGTCTCCGGGTTCAAGAGCTTCATCCAGAAGAGCAAGGCGGTGATTGATCCGAGCTTTCGGATGTTCTATATCACCTCATGGAGCGAGTGGAACGAGGGGACGAACATCAAACCCTCCCGGGAATTCAACTTCGATTACCTTAATATCGTTAAAAGCGAGCTTTCCAATTACAAGCCGCTCCAGCCGCCCAGGGACACGGTTAAGTTCGCGTTCAAGCGGCTCTGGAACCCTCCCGGATCGGACGACCGGCTGCTGGCCGTCGCGTTCGATAAGGTCGAGTTCCTGGACGATAAAGACAAGGTTCTTCTCAAGCTCGACATCGGGACGAACGCGGCCCGCGCCTATCTGGGGATCGGATTTTCCGGGAATGAGACGGGCTGGGAGGGGGCGAATAATTATTGTTGGGCCGGGGACCGGTACAAGTATGCGACCCTTCACCTCGACCTTCCGGCCGGGGCGGCCGCCGTTCGCTTCAAGGTCGCCCAGATCCCGAACCAATCCATCGACCTCTTCTTGAACGGGAAAAAGCTGGGGAGCTTCCCGGTCCAGATGCCCTGGCAGTGGACCCTGCTCGAGGCCGAGCTGAAATAAGGGCGGCCGCCCGCAATCCAAGTCCCTCCTGAAAAAAAGACCTTGACATCAACCTGAAAAATATATACATATACGTACACAGTCATATTAATCGCCATCATGCGTAGAGGTTAACGTGAAAAAAGAGATCTTCTCCCGGACCGAGGTCCTGGAGCGGGCCGGCGTCGCCGACAAAACCCTGGCCGCCTGGGAGGGGACCAAGCTCATCCGGGCCGACGGCGCGACGAACGGGGGCGTTCCCTTTTACACCCGGGCCGCCTTCGACCGGATCGTCCAGATCCGCAAGCTGGTCGACCTCGGCTACGGACCGGAGGCCATCGCCAAGATCGTCAAAAAGATCGGCCTGCCCCGAAGCGAAGAGGCCGCGGCCGAAAAGTCGAAATCCAGGGAATATCTGACCGTCGGCGGCCTGGCCGAGCGGATCGGCACCAGTCCCCGGGCCATCAAGCACTGGGAGGACAAGGGCATCATCGAGCCCGATATGAGGAGCGAGGGCGGCTTCCGCCTCTACGCGGACCACTGGGTCTACCTCTGCAAGCTCATCCTCGACCTCCAGCTCTTCGGATACTCGCTGGAGGAGATCAAGGTCGTCTCGGGCCTGTTCCGGGATATTCTTGCGATCGAAACCGACCCGTCCGTTTTCAGCCCCGCCGAGACGGCCCGCAAGCTCGACGAGATGTTGGCCCGCATCGACGCCCTGTTCGCCAAAATGAATTTATTCAAGCAGGGGATCGAGCGCTGGGAGGACCTTCTCAAGAAAAAGCGAAAGGAGATCCACCGTCTCAAGGACGAAAACGCCAAGTCCCCGCGGGCCCATTCGATCAAGGACCGGCCACGGCCATGAGCGGACCCAAACGGATCGTCTTCATCGAGCCCAAGGCTCCCGGCCTCCACATTTTTTCCCAGTTCCCTATCCCGCGCCTGGGGATTTTCATCCTGGGGACGCTGATGAAGGAACGCGGCTGGGAGGTCGAGATTGTTTTCGAGGAAACCCGGGCGATCGACTATGAAGGCTTGAAGAAGGCCGATCTGGTTGGGATCTCGACGATCACCTCGACCGCGCCCCGGGCCTACGCCATTGCGGACCGCGTCCGAGGCCTCGGCGTTCCCGTCCTGATGGGCGGGCCGCATGTCAGCTTCCTGGCCGATGAAGCGCTGGAGCACGCGGACTTCGTCATCCGGGGCGAGGGCGAGGTCCCGCTCAAGGCCTTCATCGATGCCTGGGAACGGGGCGGCGGGTTCGCGACCGTTCCCAGCCTGTCCTACCAGGAGGGCGGCCGGGCCGTCCATACTCCGAAGGCCCCGCCCGTCCGGAACATGGACGACATCCCCATCCCGGATTTCGCGGGACTCCGATTCCGGGCCAAGAGCATCGCGGGCCGGACGATCATCCCCGTCCAGACATCCAGGGGCTGTCCCTTCGACTGCTCCTTCTGCTCGGTGACCGGGATGTTCGGGAAGAAGTGGCGGTTCCGCTCCATCCCCAATATCCTTGAGGAGCTCCGGCGCTACGACGCCCGCCGCAACTTCATTTTTTTCTACGACGACAACTTCGCCGCCGATCCGCCCCGGGCCAAGGCGCTCCTGCAGGGCATGATCGCGCAGCGCTTCCGATTCCGTTGGTCGACCCAAGTCCGGGCCGACGCGGCCAGGGACTCGGAGCTGATCCGGCTGATGAAAAGAGCCGGCTGCCATACGGTCTTCGTCGGGTTCGAATCCGTCAACCCCCTGAGCTTGGCCGGCATGAAGAAGAGCCAGACGGTCGAGGACGTCGTCCGGGCCGTCCGGGTTTTTCGACGGGAACGGATCCATGTCCACGGGATGTTTATGTTCGGGTTCGACGAAGACGATTGGACGACGGTCAAGCAAACGGTCCGCTTCGCCAAGAAAGCCCGCCTGACCTCGACCCAGTTCCTGATCCTGACGCCTTTGCCCGGATCGGAGTTTTTCGAAAAAATGACCGCCGAGCGCCGCATCCTATTCCGGGATTGGTCCCTCTATGACGCTCATCACGTCGTGTTCCGGCCGGCCCGGCTTTCCCTGCCGAGCCTCCAGAGAGCCCAAAGCTTCGCCCACCGGAAGTTCTACTCGCTGGTCGAGATCGGTAAGCGGCTCATCAGGGGGCGCTGGCTCGACCTGAGCCTGGCCGCCTACGCCCGGCGCCTGAATCGGCTCTGGAGGAAGAAGAACCGGACGTTCCTCAAAGTCGTCGACCTTCTCCGGCCCCGCCGGAACGCCGACATCACGGTCGACTACCGCTCAAACGTCAGATTGGACGGCTGACGCCCGCGCCAGGACCCCAACAGCTGTTTGACCAGGTCCCCGAAAAGTTGACACGGCCGGGGCTCCGGCCTGTCAAGCCATTTAAAAACCTTACTCTAGAGGGTATCGTCTTGCCATTTAAAAATCTTACCCTGGCGGAGAGGGGTTGAGGAGTCATAGGCTGCTCGAAACGACGTGGGGAGAGGAGAGTATCCGTGAGAGCGAGCGGG
>JALHUR010000055.1 GCA_022867325.1 Candidatus Aminicenantota bacterium
AAAACCGAAGGCTACGCGCCGCCCCTCCCTTTCCTCGACCTGATGCACAAGTTCAAGCTCAAGAAGCTCAAGGGCTATTTTGAAAGGTATTTCGGGGGTCGGGTTCTGGATGTCGGATGCGGACTGTCCCTTTTCAGCGAGATCCAACCCGACTGGAACTTCAAGATCTTCGCCGGCGACCTCGTCTTCGGCCGGATCAAGCAGAGGAAGGAAGCCGTCCCCTCGATCGAGTGGCTCGTCTTCGACGCCTCCCGGCTTCCTTTCCGCTCCGAGAGCTTCGACGCCCTGTTCGCCGGCGAAATCCTGGAACACCTCCCCCGTCCCGAGCAGGCCGTCGCCGAGTGGAATCGGGTCCTGAAAAAGGGCGGCGTCCTGGTCGTGACGACGCCCAACACGGGACGGCGCGTCAACCGGATCAACAAGGAGAACTGGCCGTTCAGCCCCGACCATCTTCGAGAATTCTCCTTCCGGGAGCTGAACCGGGAGCTTCTCCCCGGGGGCGGGTTCAAGCCCGTCAAGACAAAGGGGATCTACCTCGAGCTGTGGACAAAGTCCAACCAATGGTGGAAAGAGGACTATCTCCAACGGGAAGGCAATTCGATGTCGAACAGCCGGATCATGAAGATCCTCTACCGCGTCGGATACCGGTTTCCCCGGCGCGCGCTGGTCCTGATGACTGTGGCCAGGAAGATCCGCTGAAATAGACGGCCGCTCCCGCTCAAGCGAGGCTCAGGGTTTAAAGCGGACGTCCGTCTCGACGATGAAGAACTTGTAATTCCGGTAAACGACTTCCTGTTCGGACTTGATGAGGCGGACATTGCGCGCCGTCTGGTACTCTTCGACGACCTCGTACCGGCTCGGAAAACGGAGCCCGTTTTTTTCGAATCCGCATTCGAGGGCCAATTGGAGTTTCGGCTCCGCCTTCAAGGTTCTTGCGACGCGCTCGATGACATCGTAATTCGCGACGGACTTCGGGATCCATTCGATCCGGGCGACGCTCCCGTCCTCGGGATAGATCCAGGCCTTGCCGTAGAGATGGCCCGTTTCCAAGCCCGGCTTGGGGGACGCTTCGACGACCAGGGCCCTCCGTCCGCCCTGTTTTTTCGCGCCGACGAGCTTGTAGTTGAAATAGGGCTGCCAGAAATCCGAGAAAAGCCCGTTCGGCCCGAAGATGATCTTCTCGTACCGAATCCTCAGCTTGCCCAAAGATGCATCCTTCTCCGTCGAGGCCGCCCCTTTTTTATCGATCAGAATGCGCCGTTCCTGGACGTCGCCCTCCTTCTGGATAAGCTGATAATCGAAGAGGAGGTTCCGGGCATCCGTCCAAAAGGCGGAGCCTCCCATCGGGCTTGGAATGCGCCGGCAAGGATTGAAGATTGTCTCTCTGACTTTTTCTTGACAGACGAAATAGAGAGATGCCGTGGCCAGCTTTTTACAGTAGCCGGCTGCCTTGGCTAGGAGGCTGTTCAAGTCCGGGTCGGCCTTTTTCTGACCGGAGACTGCCGCGGTTCCGGCCGCAGCGACAAGACAAACAACCAATACGGCGATGAGGACTCCCCGCCAAGTCAACCCCTCTACTCCCCGGTATGAATGCCGGCACTCAAGGAGCCGTTGTTACGGCTCCTTGAGTACTGTGAAGCCGCTGCACTCATGAACCGGAAACGGTTCATGTGTATTGAAAGGCGGGGTAGCGTCGGCGAACGGGTCAAACCCGTCATGCCAGGTTTCCGCATGGCAGGCTCATTCGATGTTGTTCTTTTCAATGAATTCTTCGATTGCGGCCGCGAGCTTATCGGCCCGGGCGATGGCGGCCGCGTCCGTCAGCGATTCATACAGGCGGTCGAAATCCGCCTTGACGGTCTTGAGCCTCCGGACGGCCGCCTCCGGGTCGGCGATGGCGACCTCGCCCGGCATCGCCAGCTGGCGGGCAGCCGAAAGAAAATGGTTTCGGGCCGACTCGAAGCGGTCTTCGAAGGCCTGGACGTTCCTCTCCTCGCCTGAAACCGGGCGCAAGAATTTCGTATAAGCGAAATACCCGACCACGACGATGATGATCAGCCAGATGAGTTTTTTCACGATCGACCCCTTTCTCTCGGCCCCTGCGGATTTTCCGTTTCCATGGACGCCCGGCATTCAAAGAGTAATTCGTGTGGCGGGCGAAGTCAACCCCTCGACTCCCCGGTATGAATGCCGGGGCTTGTTCGGGGTTAACCCTGAGCCCACTCAGCCCCATCCCCTCTAAAGGGGCTGAGTACAAAAGTGTCGCTTCTCGTCCCCGTTTTGAAAGGCGGGGTAGCGTCGGCGAACGGGTCAAGACGAATCATTTCCGGCGTTGTCGACCGGGCCGATTATGGGTAGAATAGCCCCATGCATCCCATCGAAAAGCGTTTGGAGGAGGACCCATGAATCCCGTCCGGACCACTCAACCCGCGTTTCGTCGAACCGCTTTCCGGATCGCTGTCGCGCTCTCGATCCTGGCGATCGGCCTGGCGGCCCAGCAGCCCGCCAAGACCATCGATCCCGCCGATGTCCTCCGGATCAAGACCTGCTCGAGGGCCGAGATCAGCCCGGACGGGCGCTGGATCGCCTTTACGGTCAGCGTGCCCCGGGAAGCCGAAGAGGCGCCCGGAGGCTCCGCCAGCGAGCTCTACGTCGCGTCCTTCGCGACCGGGGCGGCCCGGCCGTTCATCACGGGCAAGATCAACGTCTCCTCCCCCCGCTGGAGCCCGGACGGCGCCCGGATCGGCTTTTTGATGGCCCGGGGCGAAAAGGCCTTGACCCAGGTTTGGACGATACCCGCCGACGGCGGCGAGGCCGTCCCCGCCACCTCTTCGCCGACCTCCGTCCTCGATTTCAACTGGCACCCCTCGGGCGGCCGGATCGCCTACATCGCCGCGACGCCGGCCGGCAAGCGGGAGGAGGAGCTCGAGAAAAAAGGATTTGGGTTCATCTTCTACGAAGAGAACCTCAAGCACCGAAACCTCTATATGACCTCTCTCGAACCCGGGTCCAAGCCCGAGCAGCTCACGGACGGAGTCACAATCTGGAGTTTCGAATTCAGCCCGGACGGCAAAACGATCGCGGCGGCCGTCTCCCCCCGGAACCTGGTCGACGACAGCTATATGTTCCAGCGAATCCACATCCTCGACCCGGCGACGAGGACGCTGGCCAAGGTCAGCGACAACCCCGGCAAGCTCGGCAATTTCGCCTTCAGCCCCGACGGCGGCCGAATCGCCTACGCCGCCGCCTTCGACCGAAAGGACCACGCCGTCAGCCAGGCGTTCGTCATCCCGGCCCGGGGCGGCCCGGCATTGAACCTGACGCCCCCCAAGTTCCGGGGCCACGTCTCGTGGGTCGGCTGGAAGGACGACAAGACCGTCATTTTCCTGGCCGAGGAAGGCGTCTGGCCGACTTTAAGCGAGGTCACGGCCGCGGGCGGCGAGAGGAAAGTCGTCCTTAACGGCAAAGAGACGGGTTTGATCTTCGGAACACCCAGCCCCGCCGCGGATTTCAAGGCGTTCGCCTTGACGGCCAATGCGCCGCAGATCCCCGGGGACCTCTACGCCTGGGAGCCCGGCAAGGAGATGCGCCGGCTGACAACCCTCAATCCCTGGCTGTCGGACCGGCTGTTCGGCAAACAGGAGGTTTACCGTTACAAGGCCCGCGACGGATGGGACGTGGAAGGCCTGCTCCTTTATCCCGTGAAATATGAATCCGGGAAGCGCTATCCGCTCGTCGTTTTCGTCCATGGCGGACCCGAGTCCCATTACTCGAACGGCTGGGTCACGCGCTACGCGGAGCCGGGACAAACGCTCGCCGGCAAGGGCTACCTCGTCTTCTATCCCAATTACCGGGCGAGCACGGGCTACGGCCTGGAGTTCGCGGCCGCGGGCTACCAGGACGCGGCCGGAAAGGAATTCGACGACATCGCGGACGGCATCGAAAATTTGATAAAGGCCGGGCTGGCCGACAAGGACAAAGTCGGCCTGGCCGGGGGGTCCTACGGCGGATTCGCCGCGGCCTGGTTCTCGTCCTATTACACGCGGCTGGTCAAGGCCGCCTCCATGTTCGTCGGCATCAGCGACCTCGTCTCGAAGCGCCTGACGACCGATATCCCCTATGAAGAGCTCTACGTCCACTCGGGACAGCCGCTTGAAAAAATGTGGGACCAGAACCGGAAGCGGAGCCCGATCTTTTGGGCCCATCAAAGCAAGACGGCCGTCCTCATCCTGGGCGGCGCGGCAGACACCCGCGTCCATCCCTCCCAGAGTTTCGAATACTACAGAGCGCTGAAGATGAACAACCATCCCGCGGTCAGGCTGGTCCAGTATCCGGGCGAGGGCCACGGAAACGCGCGGCAGCCGGGGCGGATCGACGTCCTCCATCGTCAGCTCCAATGGTTCGACTGGTATCTCATGGACGGCAAGCCGGTCAGCGGCCCCATGCCGCCCCTCGACATCAGCGCCGGCTACGGGCTGAGTCTCAAGGACTGAGCGGGGCCGCCCTGATCCGCCGGTCTGAAACAGAATCAAAGAATAAACAGGACCGCTTTCAAAGCCCTCCAAACCTAAATGATCTTGTAATTCACTCCGCCGAAGCAGACGATCAGCTTATCGGCGACGCTCAGGTACTTCCCGATCCCCGGCTTGTCCGCGATCAGCTTGAAGTATTCGTCCGAGTTGAACTTGATCTCCTTGACTGGAGCGCCATCCTTGTATTCGCTGTCGACCCAGACGCCGTCCTTGAGGTAGAAGGTCTTGTCTTCCTTGTAGCGAATCCGGGTCGATTCGACTTGGGAGGCCTGTTCGTCGGCCTTGAGCCGCTGGCTGACTTTAGCCGCCATGACGGCGCCGGCGCCCGTCGTGGCCCGTGTCTTCATGGCGTCCTGGGCGGCCGGGGCGGCCGCTTCCATGACCATCTGCTCCTTTTCCGTCACGAGATAGGATGTATAGGGCGTCACGATTCCGTACTTGAGGCCGAGTTTCTTGACCTCGTCGATGAGCTCCTGGTTCTGGCCGCGGAGCCTGATCTCCTCGAGCAGGAATCCGACCCGGCGCGTGGCCCACAGCCTGGGCAGAAAGCCGAATTCGCCCGCCCGGGCCAGCTTTTGGCCTTCAAGGCTGAAGGTCTTGTCGTCCTTTCCGACTTTCCCGAAGATGGTCGCGACGACCGGGCCGTCCCCGTCATATCTCCCAACGACGACAAGTTGGGAGCCCTTGAACAGGTCGGGCAGGGTCCGGGGATAGATGTCCCGGACCTCGATGCCTTTGACCTTGAGCGATAGGTCGGCCATGAGGGGCGAAGAGATTTTTTCGTAGAAGCTGGAGATGGCGACCTCGAGATCCTCGTTCTCCCCGACGTAGATCGATGTACCCCTGTTATCGGTTGAGAGGCTGTCAAGGAGCTCTGTGTTGACGTCGTTTCCGACCCCGAACACGAACAGCCGCGCCCGGACCCCGTTGGCGGTCCCGACCGCCTTGAGGATCTCGTCCGTCCCGGTCGGCCCGACCGTCGGCTGGCCGTCGGTCAGGAACAGGATGTAGTTCGGCCTCTCCCCCGTCTTGAGATTGGCGAGGGCTTTGAGGAGGGCGTCGTGAATGTTTGTCCCGCCCGAGTCCTCGATTTCTTCCACAAACTTGAGGGCGCGATCCCGATTCGCCGCCGTGGCCGGGAGAAGGCTTTCGCCGAACAGGGTCACGCCGTCGTCGAAATCGATGATCGAGAAGGCGTCCCTCTCGTCGAGGTGATTGACGATGAAGCGGGCCGCGTCCTTGGCCTGCGATATCTTGGCGCCGCTCATGGAGCCCGAGCTGTCGAGGACGAGGACGAGGTTCTTATTGATGACCTTCTCGCGTTTCTCGGCGTAGCGGGGAGCGGCCAGGAACAGGAAGTATTTCCCGTCGGGCCCGTCGCTGTTCAGGAAAGAGAGTCCGATATCGTCCTCGGACAGGCCGTAGAAGAGCACGAAGTCTTTATCGGGCTTGACGTTCGAAGCCTCATATCCGGCCGTGGCCAGGCTCGCGCCCTCTTTCCGGATCGAAACTTTGTGGGAGGGCGAATAGACGTTCGCGATCGGGACCTTGGACTCGATCTTGACGGCCAGGCTCAGCTCCTGGAGGGGCTTGAGCGAAAAGCGTTCGGTATTGAGCGGATAGAGGTATTTGACCAGCCCCCGCTCGGCCTTGAGGACCTCGGTATAGGAGAGCTGGATCCGCTTCTCGCCGCGGGCGGGAATCGGGAAAACGCGGGCCCGGAACATGTTCCGGCCGATGTACTCGAGAAGCGCCGGATCCTTGAGCCGGCGCACGATGTCCTCGTAGATCCGCCTCGCCTGGGTCGCGTCCAGGATTTCGCCCTGGACCCGCTCCGATCCGATGTACATGGCGAATTCGGAGATGGAGGCGCCTTCCGGCAAGGGAAAGATATAGGTCCCCTCGATGTCGCGGCCGAAATTGTTGATGAACACCTGATCGACGGACGTTTTGGCGACCTGGTTGTTGATCTCGACCCGGACCCGGTGATACTTGACGGTCAAGGGCGGGATCTCCTCGCGCGGGTCCGGCCTGGGAATGATGAACCCGTCGCCGAACAGCCAAGCCCCGGCGCTCAGAATCAAGGCGACGCCCAGGGCCGCCCGGGCCGCGATGCTTTTCGTTTTGTCTGCGTTCATGGGAATCTCCTTATCTGCTGAAAATCGCGTTTCCATCTTAAAATAACTCCATTTCAGAAAAAATAGTTTCAGGGCTCTCCGAGCAAGACCTCGACCCGCGCTACTCCTCCTTGACCCGCCCGACTTCGAACAGAGGTTCGCCCTGGTTGGCCGGAGGCGTCCCGATGATGTAAAGGACGATGCCCGTGAAGGGCGCGCGGACTTCCTCCAGGACGTTGCCGAAGTAATCCGTCAACAGCCCGACCCGCTGTCCCGCCCGGACATAATAGCCCCGCTCGACCAGGGGCCGGAACATCCCGCTCCGGCCCGACGAGACGACTTCGTATTTGTCGATCCAGACCGGGTTTTGAACCATGTCCGGCGTTCCTTCCATAATCTTATACAACTTCATGACGCTTAATATTCCCCGGACGTTCCGTACGATGTCTTCCTCGTCCGTCCGTCCCAGATAACCCGACTCGGTCGTGACGGCCGGCTTCCCGCGCAGGACAGCCGTGTTCCCGAAGTAGAGAGAGCGGGCCGGGTCCTTGCTCCTGGTTTCGTCGATGATGATATGCTCGATCCCGAAAGCCAGGGCGAGCTCCTTGGACGCGGCGTCGAGCTTGGGATCGCCCGAGATCATCCAGTAGGAATAAGGGATCAGGGCTTCGTTCCCGTCCCCGCAGTGGAGGTCGATCAAAGCGTCGCAGCGGCCGATGACCTCGTCGGTCAGGACGCGGGCGATGCGCTCGCTCAAGCTTCCCCGGGCATCGCCCGGAAAGACGCGGTTGAGGTTTTTCCAGTCCGAGGGGCCGTAGTAAATAAGCCTCTTCTGAAAGGCCGGAAGGTTGGCGATGTGGACGAGGATCAGGGAGCCCGAGAGCCGAGCGGGATCGATCGTGGCCCTGATCCGTACGAGGGCCAGGATAGGAGGATATTCGTAGCCGTGGACTCCAGCCACCAACCCCAGGACCTTGCCGGGCTTGGCGCCGCAGATCAAGGTCACGGGGATCGAGGTGCCTCCGCCGGGATGAGCGACCTCGATCAAGCCCGAGACCGTTTGACCCGGAGAGGCGCGCAGGAAACCAACCCGAAGCTCTTGGGCGCCTACCTCGTGCGCCGCGGCTATCGGGACCGCCAACACCAAACAAACCCGAACTACGGCTAAGACGGCCGGATGGACGGATCGCGATATCATGAGGCGACCTCCTTCTTAAAGACAATCATCCCTTCTCCGGTTATTCTACCCCAAGCGAGGCCGGGGAGCTACCCCGGCCGAAGTAGAGAAACCGTCTCTTGCGTCCCCCCTTTCCATTTGCTATAATCCGGGCATCGAACAATGCATCTCCAAAATTCTTAGGAGGGATTCGAACCATGGGTAAATTCATCGCCGTACTCGGAGGATTGATCGCCATGGCCGGCGGCGTCTGTCTCGTCGTCCTCGACGTTCACTGGCGGTATGCGTTCATCGGGGTCGTCAAGGGCTTCATTCCCCCCATCCTCTTCTTCGGCGGCCTGATCGCTCTGATCGCCGGTATCAGCTCTATGAAGGACGCGACGCGCACGAAGAAACTCGAAGAGGAAGCCGAAAAAAAGTAAGCATCTAATAGCTTTTCCGAGCCTCCAGCCAGACTCCAAAAAATCTCTTGACATGAATTTTGTAATGATGTAATTTGTAACTGCATTACAACTGGGAGGTGTCGGAATGGATAAAGATCATTCCAATGACAACCCGAGTCAAGAGACAAGAGAAAAGAAACTCCAGAGCAAACTGGACGATCTGGGCAGCCAAGTCGAGAATCTCGCCGCCAAAACGGCGGAATCCATAAAAAGGGCGGCTGATAAAGCTCTGGCCTCGCGCAATACGGTCCTGACCATCCGGGTCACCGACGACTGCAACCGGAAACTGAACATGTTGGTCGACGCCGGCCTTTTCAAGAGCCGTTCCGAAAGCGCCGCATTTCTCATCGAGCAGGGAATCCGGAGCCAGGATGTCCTTTTCTCTAAGATCATCAGTAAGCTCGACAAAATCGACAAGATCAAGGAAGAGCTGAAGACCATCGTCTCCGAGGAGATCTCCCAGACCAAGAAGTCCGGCTGACGTGTCCTATCTGAGCGTTGCCTGGCTGACCTTCATTTTGGCCTTCTCGACCCCTGCCGTTAAAACCGTCGAGAAAGCGTTCCTCCAGAACAATCCCCGGCTTCTCTACGACTGCCTGGTCCCCGACGGCCGGATCCTGGTCTCGATGCCAGCCCCCATCTCCTTCTCCGATCAGCTGACGTCTCAGCAGACCGTCTTCCTGTTCAGGGATATCTTCTCCGCTTTCGAGACGCTCGAATTTTTCCCCGAGAAGGGGCCCGGCTCCCTGGGCCCACGGGCCGGATTCATCCTTAAGGCCCGCTGGTCGCTCCGGGACCGCCGCAACCGCAACCTCTACGTCCTTCGTGTCTTTTTCTATTTCAAGGCAGCCACTCCGGCCGAAGAAAGCCCCCGGTCGCCGGGACCCCTTTCCCCCTGGAAGATATCGGCCATCAAGGCCATTCTGATCTGAGGCCTCAAGATGAGTTCCATCCGAAAAGGACTGAGGGTCGGCTCCATGGCCGCCCTCTTCGCCTGCCTCGTCTTTTTCGGGTTATCCCGGATCAGGACCCTCCATCCGTTTGTCCCCGGCCTCGAGGAACGCGGCAGGGACCTGAGGTCCCAGGCCGAGGCCATTCGGTCCGAATTCGCGGCCGTCCTCTCCGGGCTTATCAACAAACCCGGACAGCTCCCCCCTACCCCCTACCCCGAAACGCCGGAACGACTGCACGAGCTTCTCGGCCGGCTCCGGCTCCTTCCCGATATCGAAGGTGTCGCCGCTTATCGCCTGTCCGGAGAGCTTCTTGTCTGGCGGGGGCGCGTATTCGATATCTCGGCCGCCGGGGATGCCCCGCGGGGCGGGATCCTTCCGGACGAATCAGGCGCGTCCCGGCTCATCGTCCATAAGGCCTCATCCTATCTGGTCTTGCGCCACGACCTGTCGGGGAAAACCTGTCTGGTGTTTTTCCGGCTGATGTCATTCCTCCCCCAGTTCAAGACTTCTTATCTCCACGACTACCATTTTCTCGGGCCCGGACTCCTCAAAAATTGCGACATCGACTACTGGGACTTTCGCGAAGACGTATCGGGTTTCGAGACCGTCTTCGCCCGGAACCAGGACGCTTACGTCGGACAGCCGCATCCCGACAGCGATGTCCAAACCCTGTCCCTACCCCTTCGGAACGAACAGCGCCGGATCGTGGCCACGGTGACGCTGACCTCGCCCTCTCCGACCGGGGGATCCTCCCTTCTCCAGGAACGCTTCGCCCGGATATCGGCTTTCATTTTTCTGGCGGCCCTGGCCGGCCTGTTTCTCGCCCTGGTTCTCTCCCCGGCCTTTCTCCGGGGCAGGAGCCTCATTCATGGCTCGGCCGCGATCCTGAGCCTGGCGGCGGGAAGGATGACCCTGGCCCTTCTCGGACATTTAGGCGCATTCCGGAGCATGGCCGTCTTTTCGCCGTCGCCGGCCGGCTTTTCCGCGTTGGGATCGTTGACAAGCTCGCCCGCCGATATCTTCCTGACCGGACTCACCCTGTTCGGCGCCACCGGTTGCGCCCTTTATGTTCTGCGTCCTAAAACGAAACCGCGCCCGACCCTCCGAGCGGGGCCGGCCGCTTTTCTATTCCTTGTCACGGCGGCCCTGACCTGGGGGCTCCTGGTCGCGGGCCGAAGGGTCATTTCCCATATTGTCTTTCATTCCAACATCGAGCTCCTCGATTTTTCGTTTCGCCCGGCCTTTCTCCTCCTGCAAACGACCCTTTGGATGCTACTGATGAACCTCATCTTGATCGCCGTCTCCCTGGTCAGGTTCATCGCCCGCCGTTCGTCCGGCTCGGCTCCCATCCTCATCGCGCTCCTGGCGTTTCCGATCCCCGCCCTGCTCCTCGGCGTCATTGCCGCCGGCCTCACGCCGATCACCTCCATTCTTCAAGCCGGCTTGACGGCGCTCGTCCTGG
>JALHUR010000056.1 GCA_022867325.1 Candidatus Aminicenantota bacterium
ACAGAACTTTTCACACGGTTCAGGATAAAACGACCGTCAAGAGTTTCAGGCCGCTTCCCTTTAGTATGTTGTCCGTCCCGCCTTCTAAAACGCCCTGAAGCCGGGCCGGAGGATTTAAAGGCGTCCTTGCGCCCTGTTGACAGCGATCCGGGGCTGGGCATATGATTTCTTGCAGGGAGTTCATGTTCAATGGCAAATTTTAACCCCAATTGGCCTATTTATGCGGGGGCCGTAGGCGTCCTGTTGGGCTTGCTCTTTATTCTGATTTATTTCTACCGGCGCATTCGCTGGCTGATCAGGAAAGCCTCTCAAAAGAAAACGGCCTCTCCCAAGCTCTGGGCGAGCCTGCGAAATCTTGTTTTAATCTTTTTATGGATAGCCGTTTTCGGAATGATCCTTTTCATGGGATTTTTCTTTAGGGCCTACCAGGCGTTCACCTACGAAGAGCCCGTGGCCAGAATCGTCACCCAGGCCGGAGAGCCGGGCGCTAAAAACATCCTGACGCTGACTCAGTTCGGGCCCGACAAGTCCGAGACCTTAAAACAATTTTCCATCAGCGGCGACCAGTGGATGCTGGAAGGGGACATTCTCAAGTGGCCCAACTGGCTCAATTTTTTAGGCTGGCACACCCGTTACCGCTTGACCCGCCTGAGGGGGCGCTATCTCGAGGCGAAGGACGAGATCTCCAAGGAGGCGACCGTTTTTCCGCTCGTCGAGAATGAGGATCATCCGCTCTGGCGATATCTTTACAGGTTCGGCCACAGGTCGCCCCTTGTCAGCACGGTCTATGGAAATTCCGTTTTTCAAACTTCGGGGGAAGACAACCGTTTTCTGGTTTACGTCGGGACGTCCGGTTTTATCGTGAGACAGGAAGAGCCGCCGCGGCGATGAAGGCTTCGGGGTTGATGATCATGGCGCGGCCGTTTTTGAGGTAGGCGGAGGAATAGGCCCGGCTCAAGATTTCCGTCCTCGTCAGGCTCGGGTTGACCTGCCAGCCGAGGGCCAGGACACCCGCCAAGTAAGGAACCGTCCAGCTCAATCCGCCGTGTCCCGTATACTGGTAGGAGCAATCGCCCTTTTTGCGTTCCTCGGCCTGGGTCCAGCGGACGCTCGGAATATAGAGGGTCACCGTGCCTCGCTCCGGACGCTCGTCGCCAGCAAGACGAGGCCGAGAAGGAGGAATCGTATGTGTTTAGAGGATTTGATTTTTAACACCATGACAAACTATTATACTGTTCCAGACTGCTGGCCGCCATAACAAAAATGAATACCGCTCCCCGCGAAGGAAGTCAGGAAGAAAATCGACGGGCCGGCGTCCAAATAGTAAAGGTATTGGAAGGCGGTTAAGTGAAGGCGAATCCGCTGTACAGCTTCATTGGCCTGGCCTTGATCCTGTCGATCGCGTCTTCCTGCGTCCGCTTTCACCCCAAACCCGTGTTTCCGGCCGAGTCCATGGAGGACTTCGAGGCCCGGAGGCTCGACTCAGCGGAGCTCGGGGATTTCCTTCTCCAAAGCCAAGAGATCAAGGATTGGCCTCCGGCCGTCTGGGACCTCAAATCCTTGACGCTGGCGGCGTTTTATTATCACCCCGACATGGATATCGCCCGCGCCCAGTGGGGCGTCGCCCGCGCCGGCCGGCTCACGGCCGGTGAGCGGCCCAACCCGGCCTTGAATCCGCTGTTGGGATACAACGCAACGTCGCCGACGAGCGAGGTCACGCCCTGGATCCCGGAGATCTCTCTCGAAATCCCGATCGCGACGGCGGGCAAGCGAGGTTTCCGGGTCGCGGAGGCCAGGCATCTTTCCGAGGCGGCGCGCTGGAACATCCTGTCCGCGGCCTGGGAGGTGCGCAGCCGCCTGCGCGGCGCCCTGCTCGAAGTTTACGCGGCCGGCGAGAACGCGTCCCTCCTTTCGGACCAGGAAAAGCTTCAGGCGGAAATCGTCCGGCTCCTCGAGATCCAGAAGGAGGCCGGGGAGGTCTCCGCATACGATGTCACCCAGGCGCGGGTCGCTCTCGACAACGGCCGGCTGGCCGCGATCGAAGCTGCCCGAACCAAAGAGGATGCGCTGGCCCGCCTGGCCGCCGCTCTCGGCCTGCCGCGGCAAGCTCTGG
>JALHUR010000057.1 GCA_022867325.1 Candidatus Aminicenantota bacterium
ATTTGGTGTCGCGCCAAGAAAATGGGATTTGTTCCGGTTCCGGTCAAGATCGCCTGAGACTCCCGTCTTTCTCGGCTCAAATTATCTGTTTAGGTCCTTGCAAACTTTGGCGATCCGCTTGGCCAAGGCCATGATCGTCCAGATAGGCGGGTTGCCGAGCGACGCGGGGAACAGGCTCGCGTCGGCAACATAGACATTCTCGGGAAGCCGCTCGGGGTGGAAGGACGACGCATCGCGCGCCGTCAGCGGGATCATTCCGCCCGGGTGTCCGGCGTTGAGGGTTCCGAAGAACATCCGGTCTCTGGGGACTCCCATTCTTCCCAGAATATCCGCGCAGAGGGCCGTTCCTTCCTCGAGCCCGGCTTTATCCTCGGCGGTCAGGATTTTGTCGACCCCGGTCCCCGTCGCCCGCCCCGATTCCGAGTCCGCGAGCTTGACCATGAGGCTTAAAATGTTCCCGGCCGGCGTCGGCCAATTCTTGTTGAAAAAGAAGCTGAGGTGGTCGAAATAGGGGGAGAGGATATAGCCGTTCCGCTGGGCCGCGAACGGCATCGGGAGCTCCCGGTCCTGGCAGGCATCCTTCCATTCGGCGGCCAGGCACAAGACGGGATCCACGAACAACCGGGGTTCGACGGGAATGCCGGACCGTTCGAGTAGGGGAGGCGTTCCCATGCCCCCCGCTGCCAGAACCACGAGGTCGGCCGGAATGACAAGACGGTGCCGTCCTTCTTTGACGATGATGCCCTCGGCCCGGCCGCTCCGGATCAGGAGCTTTTCGACGCGACATCCGGTCATGAGGCCGGCCCCTCGGGCGCGCGCGTCGGCCAGGAACGCCCGGCTGTCCCACTTGACGCCGTGGGGACAGCCGAAGACGCAGCGGCCGCAGCTCCGGCAGAGCTCGTAGCGGCCCATTTTAGGGAGAGGACGCGGGTCGAGCCCCATGTCCGCGAAGACCGCGAACAGCCTCCGGGTCGGTTCGCGCCAAAGCCGCTCGTGGTCGGCGCTGACGGGAATATCTTTTTCGAGCTCCTCGAACTCGGGCGAGAGGTCGATCCCGATCGTTTTGAGGGCGGTGTCCTGCCGGAGAGCGTTGCCGCAGGAGAGTGTCGTGGTGCCGCCCGTCGCGCGGCCCGAGATGAGGACCATCCCTTCGGCCGTCTTTTGGACCCGCATGGCCGGAAAAATGATCTCGATTTCCTTCTCGTTAAAGAGAAGGCCGAGCCGTTTGAGCCCGGCGGCCCGATCGAGCGGCCAGCCGAACGGCCGGAACTCGCCGCCCGCTTCGAGGATCGTCACGGTGAAGGCGCCCGCGAGGTCGCGCGCCACGGCGGCCCCGCCGGCGCCGCTCCCGACCACGATGGCTTTTCTCACAGCCGCTCCTCTTCGAACCTAAAGACGGCCCGGCAGGCTGTCCCGCCTTCGGTCAGACGCTCCCGGAATTCGAGACGGCCTCCTCCGGTCAGACCGGCCAGAACCCCTTCGTCGAGCGCGGATATGAGAGAGCAGACCTCTCCGCTGTAATGCCGGCTGAAACCGCAGGCGCGGATGAGGACATCGCCGTCGGGCAGGCCCCTGAAGTCGATCCCGATCGTCCGGTAGAGGAGGCGGGCGAGCCGCAGCGCTCCCTCCCGCGAGGAGACGCCGAAGCGCCGTCTCAGGCGTTCTCCGAACCCGAACGCCCGCTCGCGGAGCCTCGAGCGGAGGAAGGAAAGCTCCTCGGGATGGGCCAGGGCCCTGTCGGCCTCGTTCCGCGTGAAAAGGGCGTAGGCTTCGATGCGGTCCGGCCAGGCCCGGCCTTTGAGCCGCGGGACGCGAGAAGATCCGAACGCGGCGGCCGTCAATCCGGCCAACTCCGAAAGGGCTTTGTTTTTGAGGGCCGGAGGGGTCCAGACTTCGGCCAGCCTCAGCAGGATCCGGCTCATCGGAAAGCTCCACGATGCGTCATGCGTCTTTGGGTCGTCCCCGGGCCGCCAGAGCGACGACGGCCAGGCCGATCAGGCCGTCCACGATGCCGTTGGCGAGAAGGATCAGGCAGCGCCCCGCCGCGACGAACAGGATTAAAGACATCAACGCGCTGGCGAACTTGGCCTGGGCGAGCAGGGAAGGATAGGCCCGGCTTTCAGGATGCCGGTACATCCCGAGCGCGAGCACGGTCACGACGTACATGTAGGCCGCCGCCAAGGCGACGAAAAAAGGGGATACGGCGGACGGGGAGGACGGGAAACCGACGGGCCCGGACAAGTTGGTGAAGAAGAGAAGGACGCGGCCGGGGATAAGCAAAAAACAGAGACCGACGGCGGCGAACACGGCCGCGGCGGCCAGGCTCGCCGTTCGATAGAAAGCGGTAGCGCGTTCCGTCATGGTTCCTCCGGTCTATCGGGAATAATAGAGCCGCATGAAGCGGGCCCGCGGGCCGAATCCGACCTTCCGCAGCAACGCACGCGCTTTTTCAGGCGAAAGAGGGATGCGTCCTCCGGAAACGTCCGCAAGGAGCTTATAATTCCGGTTCATGAAACAGCTCTCCTCGGACGGAAAGAGGCTCTTCATCTCGCGGACGATCTCGGCCAGGGGCCTCTGCCGGATGTTCCCCAGGCTCATCGGGGTGAAGACGCAGGGGCTGACATCGCCGAAGGCGTCCACGTAGACCATCTTGTGGCCGGCGTTGCAGCCGAAATATTCGCGGCCCTCGAAGTGGCCGAGATAATTGACGGTCAGGCCGTCCCTTTTATTGTAAGCGTCCTGGAGCCGGACAAGCCGGAGCCGGTCGTCCTCGGCGATGACATAGTCTTCCGACCAGAACGACGGCAGGCTCGGTTTCGCTTCGCTGATCCAGGCTTCGTGGACGCCCAGGCTTTCCAGGAAGGCGAGCAGTTCCTCGGTTTCGCCGCGGCGGATGCCGGAGCGAGACAGGACGGACGAGACGCCGACGTGGAGACCGTCCACGCCCAGGAATAACTCGATCGCCTTGAGGGCTTCGCGATAGGCGCCCTTCCGCCCCCGGCTGCGGTCGTGTTCCCGTTCCCTCCAGTCGTCGAGGCTGACCGAGACCGAGAAGAGTCCGGCCCGCGCCAAATCCCGGGCGAGGTCCTTAGTCAGCCCGCATCCGGTCGTGAACAGCTTGACGGCACAGTCCTGGGCTGCGCTTTCGGTGATCCGGACAATGTCCCGGTTGAGGAGGGGCTCGCCGCCCGTCCAGCCCATCCAGATAACGCCCATCTCTTTGAGCTCGCGAACCACCCGGAGAATGGACTCCGTGTCCATGGGGCGGCCTTTGCGGCCGCGGTTGTAGCAGTAGACACATTTCTGGGGACAGAGAGGACTCAAGCCGACCTGGGCGTGGGTCGGCCCGTCCGACCTCCGGCGGAGATGCTCGCGAATGAATCTTCCGTAGGCTGGACTATTGACGGGAGGCAGGTGGGAGTGGAGGATCAGCCGTCCGCCGACGTTGCGGACCCGGAATTTTCCGAGGTAGCGGTTGAGGAACCAGACCAGCGACGGCCGGACGAGCAGGATTTCCGGCCTTCCGGCCAGCGCCTTCCACAATGCCAGTGTGTCTTTCATGCCTGCCATCGATCGCCCTCTTGCCGGCCGTCCCTCAGTCGAATAGCGTCTCCAGCTCGGGATGTTCCAGGAACTTATAGAAGAGCCCGATCTGGCCCCGCGTGATCCGTTCCTTGGAGAGGGGAGGGAGTTTCTTCCTGTCGAAGAACCCGACGTCCATGACCTCCCAACCCTTATCGATCGTTCCGCCCCGCTCGCGGCAGAGGAACATGAGCTTATAGATATGGAAAGGGGAGGGCGGATGGGGATGAAGGGCTTTATCCAGGACCGCGATGAGCCGGATCGGCTCGACCTTGAGGCCCGTCTCTTCGCGCGTCTCCTTGACGGCCGTCCGGGCCGGGGAGTAGCCGATATCGGCGAAACCGCCCGGCGGGGCCCAGCGGCCGTCCGCTTTCTCCCGGACGAGGAGGATTTTCCCGTCCCGGAAGACGCCGGCCCGGACATCGACCTTGGGCGTCTGGTAGCCCCGGTTCTCCTCGAAAAACGGCCTGATCTTTGGGATGGTTGTCCCGGTCAATTCCGACATCATTTTGAGGCTGATTTCCTCGAGCTCTTTATAGCGGTCGCGCTCGTAGTCGTTGTCCGCGTAGGCGAGCCCGGTTTGGGCGAGGGCCATGATTCGTTTGGCCCGGCCCAGCCAGGCGTTCTCCTTAATGGGCTTTTTCGGCATGCCGTCAGACCTTTCCCGTCCGGCGTCCCGTCCCCCTGGCCGTCGAGCTCGGAAGCCTGTTGTCGTAAACAAGGCAGCGGACGGGCTTTCCTTCCCGGAGATGCTTGGAGCAGAGCGAACAGGTCGTGCAAACCCGGTCCGGCGCCAGCGTCCCATCGCGGTCCAAATCGGCCGGCCAGTCCGGATAGGCAAGACTTCCCCGTCCCTGTCCGACGAAGGTCATCATGCCCGCATCGACGGCGGCGGCGGCAACGGGCGGGAAGAACTGACGGAGCCAGGACATCCCGGTCCCGATGAACGGCTCCGTGATCACCCCGGACGGTCGCACGCTGATCGTGGGGGAGACGGCCGGCGCGCGCTACCGCGCCTTCACGATCGAGGACGACGGCTCGCTGAGCGACCGCCGCGTCTGGGCGCAGGTCGCGCCGACGCCGCCGATGACGACGCTCGGACAG
>JALHUR010000058.1 GCA_022867325.1 Candidatus Aminicenantota bacterium
ACATGACCTATGCGCCCGTCGTCGACGTCAACATCAATCCCGCCAACCCCATCATCAATACGCGGGCGATCGGCGAGGACCCGGCCCTGGTGGGCCGGCTGGCCAAGGCGTTCATCCGCGGCTGCCAGGAGAACGGGATGATCGCCACGGCCAAGCATTTCCCCGGCCACGGCGACACGGACCAGGATTCCCACAGTCTCCTTCCGACCATCAGCGCCGACCGGGCCCGGCTCGACCGGGTCGAGCTCGCCCCTTACCGGGACGCGATCGCGGCCGGCGTCCAGGCCGTCATGACGGCGCATCTTTTCGTCCCCGCGCTCGACCCGACAGCCAACCTTCCGGCGACGCTCTCGGAGCCCATTTTGACCGGGGTCCTCCGCAAGGAACTCGGATTCAAGGGGTTGATCGTGACCGATGCCATGGAAATGGCCGGGATCACGAACAGCTATTCGACCGAAGAGGCGTCCCTCAGGGCGCTCCTGGCCGGCGTCGATCTTCTTCTCCTTCCGCCCGAGCCCGCCAAGGTCGTCGCGTCGTTGGTCGAGGCCGCCCGGACCGGGAAGCTTCCCCGGGCGCGCATCGACGACGCGGTCAGGAGGATTTTGACCTTAAAACTCCGGCTCGGCCTGTTCAAAAACCGCCTCGTCGACGTCAGAGCCCTGCCGCGGGTCATCGCATTCAAGCCGTCGCTCGACCGGGCTTGGCAGGCCTTCGAGAGCGCCGCGACCCTGGTCAAGAACGAGGGGGCGATCCTGCCGCTCGCGCCCGATCGGAAGCTTGCCGTATTCGCGCTGAGCAGCGACCCGGGCGATTATTACGCGGGCCGGCCGTTCGCGGCCGAAGTCGCGAAGCGGCGCCCGGGCACCAAGGTTTTTTACGCTGATGGGGATACGGGCTGGGATTCGCTCACGGTCGATCTGGCAAGTGCGCTGAATGTGGACATCGCCGTCTTCGCCCTGTTCTCCAGGCTCGGGGAGGGGAAGGGGACCGTCGACCTCGAGCCCAAGCACGTCACTCTCATCCAGAAGTGGATCGGGGCGGGGAAGCCGGCCGTCGTCGTCTCGTTCGGGAGTCCCTACTTCCTGAGACATTTCCAGGAAGCGGCCGCTTACCTCTGCATGTACCGGAACACCCCCCAGACGCAGCCGATCGACGCCCGCGTTCTGTTCGGGGAGCTCGATCCCAAGGGAAAGCTGCCCGTGTCCCTTCCCGGGCCGTACCCGGCCGGCCACGGCCTGTCGCTCGTCCGCTGACGACCGGCCTATTTCCCGAGCTCTTTTCTGATCGCCTCGAGTTTTTCCTTGAGCACCGGCGCGAAGGCGAAGAAGGCTTTCAGCGTGTCGCATCCGTAATCCTTGCAATGGGCGCAGGTCGTGACTCCCCGCGCCGACGCGCAGAGCCTGATCCCGCAGTTGACCGCGTGGGCCGTGCTGATCCTTTTTCCCGACGAGCAGCCGTCGCAGACGCACATGTCCGCGCTGATGCCTTTGGCTCCGAACTGTTCGGCCCAGTTTTTTGCGGTCTTTTCCAGACCGGCCCTGTCATTAATCTGGGTGGCGATATAGGCTTCGCATTCTCCGCAATCGAGGCCGCAGTAGGCTTGAATTTTGGCCATAATTCCTCCGCTGTCGGTATAATGTTGCCGCCATCTGGATCGAGTTGGGGACACGTCACCGATTTAAGTCAACCCCTCGACACTTCTATGATGGCGAAACGCAAGCCCCCCGCGGCTTTTCTTTTTTCT
>JALHUR010000059.1 GCA_022867325.1 Candidatus Aminicenantota bacterium
CCGGCCAGGACGAGTCCCAAGAGGGTCGATAAAACGATCCCTTTTTTCAACGTGAACCCATTCCTCAACATCCGATCTCCTTCCTTCGGCCGCGACCGTAGCCAGGCTTTCAAGCCGCGCCGTGTCCATAGATGTGTTCCAGGATGGCTCCCACGCCTTCCGGGCCCAGTTCTGTGAATTCCAGGCCTGCCTCAAACACCCGGTCCTCGAACAATCGGTTCAACCAGCGGACCTTCCCGGTCCCATGAACGAGCTGCCGGGTCTTGGAAAGAGCGATCTCGAACCTGACGTTCGAGTCCACCGGCAGGGGCGCGTCGGTGAGGATGCGAACGCCTCCGGCGGAAATGTTCTGCGTCAGTGAATAATAGGTCTCCGCGGACCCCGGGACGTTTCCCTCGGGCACAAGGCTGAGAACGACCTTGTCCTCTTCGAAAACCCTTTTCTCCTTACGCTTTTCCTTCATTTCCCCGGGCCCCCGCCAGCCGTATCAGCAAAGAATGGGAAATCCTTTCCGGCGAGGAGCATAACAAAACCCGAAAAAAACGTCAAATTTTGACATTTTCAGCGCGTCCGGATACTCCGTTGACAAAGCCCATGATTTTTTATAACGTTGGCTCCAGTTCCATGCCCATGAAATTCCCGAAACGAAAGAGAGGTCATCATGAGCGCTAAGTTCCGCCTGGGTGCGATGATGTTCCTGGAGTATGCCATCTGGGGGGCCTGGGCCCCGGTGTTGACGGCCTACCTTCAGAACGATCTTCATTTCACCGGAATCCAGTATGGCTTCATCATGAGCCTGTTGCCCATCGCCACGATCATCGCCCCATTAATCGGGGGCCAGCTGGCCGACCGTTACTTCCCCACCGAGAAGGTCATCGGTGTGAGTCAGCTCGTGGGCGGCGCCATCCTCCTCCTCGGTGCGGCCGTCGCGAGCTATACGGCCATGATCTGGATCATGCTCGTTTACTGTGTCATTTATGCGCCGACCCTGGCTTTGACGAATTCCATCGCTTTCATCAACCTGAAGGATTCGGAGAAGGATTTCGGCCGGGTCCGGGTCTGGGGAACGATCGGTTGGATCGCCGCCGGCTGGTCGCTCACGGGCTGGCGCTTTCTGGCCAAGTCCGCGCCCTGGATCTCGGTCAAGGGGGATACCCTCTTCCTGGCCGGCCTCTTTTCCATCGTCATGGGCGTCTTGGCCTTCGGCCTGCCGCACACCCCGCCCAAGAAGGAGGGGGCCAAACCCTGGGCGTTCCTCGAGGCCGCCAAGATGCTCAAGGACCGCGACTTCCTGATCTTCACGGTCATCGCTTTCATCGTGGCCACGGAGCTCCAGTTCTATTACGTCTTGACGGCCCCGTTCCTGACTTCGCCCAAGATCGGTGTCGCCTCGACCTGGTTGTCCATGGTCATGACCATCGCCCAGGTCGCCGAGATCTTCGTCATGGCCCTGCTCCTCCCCAAGGTTCTTCCCAAGTTCGGCATAAAGAAGACCATGACCCTCGGCGTCCTAGCATGGCCGCTCCGCTACATCATCTTCGTCATTGGAGGGCCGGCCTGGCTGGTCATCGCCTCGCTCTCCCTCCACGGCTTCTGTTACGTCTTCTTCTTCACAGCGGCCTACATCTATGTGGACACGATCGCGCCGGCCGACATACGGGCCTCGGCCCAAAGCCTGATCGCCATGGTTATCCTGGGGATCGGAAACTTCGTCGGCTCGAACTTCTCGGGCTGGATCCAGAACGTTTTCACCGCCGGCGGGGCGACCAACTGGCGGAACGTCTTCTGGGTCCCGACGGTCCTGACGCTCGTCTGCGCCGCAGCTTTCGTCCTTCTGTTCAAGGAAAGAAAGGCCCCGGCTCCTCAACAAGGATAGAACATGGGGGACGCGTGCCAACGGGCCGGGTCCCCGATCTTATCGGGGCATGTGCCGGAGACGCGTGTCCCCGCTTTGGAGGTATGAATGAAGACTCACAAACGTCTCGGAGTCGGTTTCGTGGGAGGGGGCTTCATCACCCGCTTCCACCTCCGCTCCTGGGTCGGCGTCCGCGACGCCGATGTCCTGGGAATCGTAGATCCGGACGAAACGCGGGCCCGTGAAGCCTGCGCCCTGGCCAAGAAGCTTCGAATTGGCGACGCCAGACCTTATAGGTCGCTGACCAAGATGATCGAGAATCCGGACATCGACGCCGTCTGGATCTGCTCGCCCAACTACACGAGACTCGAGGTCATGGAAGAGATCGTTCACGCCCGCCAAAAGGGCAGGGCGAAACTCATCGGTGTCGCCTGCGAGAAGCCCCTTGGCCGGAATGTCAAGGAGGC
>JALHUR010000060.1 GCA_022867325.1 Candidatus Aminicenantota bacterium
CATACTAAGCCGGAAACGGCTTAGTATGAGTACTGCAAGGCTGGGCTTGTTCAGGGGTAACCCTGAGCGGGGCTTCTGACCCGCGAACGGGTCAACGCCGCCCGCCGCTTTTTTGACTTGAAATCCGGCCCCGATTTCTGCTAATATGCCGTTTTACCGATAGACATCCTTAGGATTGCGAGAGAGAGGACGATCCGCAGATGCCTAAAGGTGAGCAGTAAAAAGGAGGAAATATGAAAACGAGACACGGAATCGCGGCAGTCCTGACCGTGGCGTTCGTCCTCGTCGCTATCGGAACGAACGGGCTCTCCGCCCAGGACAAAGGCAAGGCCCAGCCCGAACAGCAGAAGGTGTTCATCCCCAAGCAAGTCAAGGCCGTCCTTCAGGAAGGCCTGCTGACCCGCCAGGGTCGCCAGGATATCCCGTTCAGTTTCTCCCGGCATCTGTTCCTGCCGGCCCGGGACAGCCTCCACAACATCATCTATTTCAAGGTTAAAAACACGGACCTGGGCTACGCGCCCGCCGCCGTCGTCGCCCCGGCCGCTCCGGTCACGCCCGAACAGCCCCAGCCCGCGGCCCAACCCGAACAGCTCCAGGCCAAGTTCAACGTTTTCCTGTGGTTCTCGACGCTCGCCGAGGATGGGATGCTTCAGACCGTCAAGGAAGTCTACATCCCGGTCACGATCGACACGCCCGCCGCGGGCTACGATCCCGAGAAAGACGAGGCCTATTCCTTCGGCTATCCGCTCCCGTATGGGCGCTTCTTGCTGGCCATGGCCGTGACCTCCCAGGACCTGTCCAAGATGGGGACCGGCTACTTCGAGTTTTCGACCCCGAACCCGGCCGCCATGGCGAGCGGGCTCGATACGACCCCGATTTTCTTCGCCAAGTCGGTCGACCAGATGCAGGCCCCGGAAACCCGGACCGAGGTCCACAAGGATTATTTCACCTACTCGATCCTCAAGATGGAACCCAAGGCGGAGAACGTTTTCGCCCAGGGCGAGAGCCTGGACATCTTCTTCTTCACCTTCGGCCTCCGGCCCGACGCCCAGCAGAGGTACAACGTCGAATTCGGCTATGAAGTCAAGAAGGGCGAGGAGACGGCCGTCCGCTACGAGAATCAGGTGTCGGACTCGCCTCTCGTTTCCCAGCCGCTGCCCCTGAAACAGACCGTCCTGATCAAGTCCGACAAGGGCGAAACCAAGGAAGAACGCGACCTCGGGCCCGGGCTCTACTCGCTCGTCATCAAGATTGGGGACAAGGTTTCCGGGCTGTCCACCGAGAAGAAGGTCGATTTCGAAATCAAATAATCCCCGACGAGCGGGACAATATCCCGAATCGCCCGTCAGGGACGCTTCTCGATCTCGGCGACGAGCTTCTGGACCTCCGGCTGGGAGGGGTTGAGCTTCAGCGAGGCTTTGAACACCGCGACGGCTTGAGCCTTCCGGCCCGTCTTGTGGTAGCAGGAGCCGAGGGCGTTGAGGAGCCGCGTGTCGCTGTTGTATATCCGGTTCCCGGCCAAAAGGCTCTCGATCGCCTCGGCGTAAAGCCCTTTCCCGATCTGGGCCGACCCCCGCAGGAACCAATACTCGAAGGCCTTCTGGGGGTCGTCCTTGATCCTCTCGATCATCTCGAGGGCCTTGTCGTACTTTCGGACCTTGACCAGAAATTGGCCGTACCAGAGGGCGCCGTTCTTGTAATCCGGTTTCATCGCGATGCCCCGCTCAAAATAAGCTTCGGCCTTGTCATCGGCGCCGGCTTTGTCGCACTGGTTGGCCAGCATGAAATAATAGAGGAACTGGTTGGCCAAGGGAGCGGCCTTCGAGTTCGCGACCGGATGGCCGATCGCCTTTTCGGCCGTGACGATGAAGTTCGACGAGCTTTCGTCGAGGTCGGTTCCCTCCCCGTCGACCAGGGTCAGGGTCAGCTTATAATAATCGGGCTCGAGCTCGCCGGCCGGGATCGACTGGCTGAGGCCGAGCATCCGGCTCGGCTGGTAGGACTGAAGCCGGACGATATAGGATTTCTGGACGGGATTTTTCTCGCGGAGCCCCTGGACGCGGACCCGGATTTCGCCCGAGCGCAGCTTCTCGTCGAACCGGGACAGGTTGAACAGGAACGCAACCGAGTCGGCCGCGGCGTAGGTGTTCCTGGGATCGACGGCGATCTTGCTGTCCAACACCTTGAAGGGGAGATGGATGTCGCGCGGATAGGTCTCGGCCCGGTAGCCGAGGTAGGGGCCGAAGATCTTGGGGGCGCCGGCGTCCCCGGCCACCTCGATATCCCTCTCGACGATGGTGAATTCCTTGCCGACCGCGTTCTGAAGCAGAATGGTCATTTTAGAGCGGCCCTCGGCGGCCGGGAAGCAATCCTCGATGGCCAGGCCGTTGGCTTTGATCCGGAGAAGCTCCTCCTCGCTGAAATAGAGGGTGAAGTCCCGGTTGTATTGGAAAAGGAGCTTGTCCCCCCGGCGCAGGCTGACGTCAAGCCGGAAAGCGCAGTAATACTGCGACTTGGGATCATAGTAGTCGACCGAGATGCTCTTGGGAACGACCGAAAAATGGACGAAGGGGAGGCCGATGACGGGGTCGGGGATGATGGCGACGGCCGCCTCGCTTTCGATGTAGTTCGTCAGGTACTCCGTGCTGACGACGCCCTTGTAATTCAGGAAATGGGTGGCGTAGTTGGTGTTGATGTCCTTCTGGGGCGACTCGAGGATGTCGGCCAACAGAATGGCGTTCCGGAGCGAGGGTGAATAGTCGAAATTATACTCCCCCGGGATGTAGGAGATGGACAGGTCGGCCAGGGTCGGCTCGATCTCCTTGATCTTCTGGTAGAGTTCGAGATAGTCCGTGGGGTCGACATCGCGCTTATTGACGAGGAGGCTGGCCGGACCGTCGGCGACCGGGTCATAGAGCCTGTATTCGCCGACCCCGCCCCGCTGGAAAAAGAGGAGGACGAAGTGGGCCGGGAGTTCCTTTTTGGGATCGCCGTAGTAAGACCAGCCCTCGCAGGGGACGATGTGGGCCGAGACCTCGAAGCGCTCGACCGAGACCGGCGGCCCGAGGATGATGTGGATGCGGCCCCGGTCCGTCATCCAGCCTGCGCGCACCGTCCCCCGCCCGTAGAACTTGTTGGCGTAGGCGAAGCGCCGGAGGTGTTCCTCTTTGTACTCGTTCTCGGGCGTCCCCGGGGTCGGGTCCCGCTGCCTCCAGAAGGCCTCGAGATAAAAGTCCCGGTCCCGGTCCGTCTGGAGGGCCAGGAAAACCTCCTTTTCCTTGGGCGCGATGATGTAGCCGACGAGTTTGAGCCAATCCCGGTACTTCTCGCCGAGGCTCTCCTGGGCGGACTTGGCGGCTTTGTCGCCCGAGGCGACGAGCGCCGCCGCCGCGAGCCCGGCGCAGACGAGGGAGAGGATTCTCTTGTTCATGTTCATGGCATCGACCTCACTCCGCTGGAATGGGACCCGCCCCAGCGGTCTATCTCACCTTGATCTCGAAAATCTTGCGGATCTTGCCCGAGGCGCCCGCCTCGCCCCGGATGACGACGTCGCAGTAGTAGGCGCCGGCGGCCAGCTCGACCGGGAAGGCGAAGGTCAGGGTTTTGCGGCCGACCAGCTCTTCCTCGGTCAGGGCGAGCGTCCGCTCGTTCTTGAACTTGTCCTTCCATTCCCCCTCGGCCTGGTATAGGAAAAACTCGAAGGCCAGGGTCGCCTTGAGCCGGCCGTCCTC
>JALHUR010000061.1 GCA_022867325.1 Candidatus Aminicenantota bacterium
AAAAGATTCTCCGACGGAAGGGATGGCTTCTCCCGGTCGGCATGCCTGCGGAGGATCGTTTTGATGAAGACGAGAAGAGCCAGGAGATGGAAAATGAAGAGCCGGATACCCAGGACATACCATAGCGGGATGAGGACGACACCGAGAGCCAGATCCTGGTGGACGGATGTCGACACGAAAGGAATGGGACGCTTCATCTCAATGGCGGACGAATGGATTGATAAAATCTTCCACTTCCTTTCCCCGCCGGCCCCATGTGTACATGTCCTTATCAAGAGGGGCAAAGGACCGGTCCAGGGATCTTGTCTTCCACAAATCAAACAATTCGGCGACGGCCCGGGCGATATTTTCAGGATCATTGGAAACGACCCGCCCGAGGTTCTTCTCTTCGATGAACGCGGCGCTCAAATCGGTGTCAGCCTGCCGGATGGCGATGATCGGCCTCCCGGAGGCGGCATATTCAAAAATCTTGTACTGAAAGTGACGATGGCTCCAATGGCTCCCGATATAGAGAATGACCGAGGACCCTTTAAGGATGGACATGACCTCCTGAAATGAAATCCGTCCCAGGAACTGAACGGAATCCTGGATGTGGAGCTTGCGGGCCGCCTCGAGATAGGCCGGTTCCACGCTTCCGGCGATCAGGACACTCAGACGACTCCGAACCTCTCCATCCCGGATCAAGGCCTGGAGGGCCCGGAAGAATTGATAGGGTTCCCGAGTTCCCTTGTAAAAGCTTCCCGCATACGTGATGACGAATCGATCCCCAAAATCCGCGGCTTGAACGTGATCGATCTCCCCTGGAATACCGCTGGGAATAGCCCGTGTCGAAATTCCCCTGAGAAACGGAAAATGCGCCAAGAAGTCCTCCCTCATCCCTTCGGCGGCCGCGATGAGCCCATCCGCACGCCTCAGGATGCGCCGCTCGAACCATCGGCCGACCAGGCGCTTTATGGAACTCGGCGTCGGGTTGAAGCTCAGGGGATCTCCGTAATCCACGACCCACGGGATGCGCATTCTCCGTTTGAGAAAATAGCCGACGAGATGTCCGACAAAAGGCAAAGCGGAGGAGATGAGGATGTCATATTTCCGGGACCCGGCGAGCTGGGCGCCCTTGAGGATTCCAAAAGGAAGCCATTCCAAAGTCGTCTTCGGAAAACCCAAGGCTCGCCTTTTCCGGGAATGAAGGAGGGAATAATAGAAACCCGGGAAGGACCGGTAGACCCTGATCCCCGGCGGCAGTTCCTTGAGCAAGCCCGCGTCATAAAAGCTGTCATGAAGGGAAGGCTTGACCGTCAGAACATCGATCGTCCATCCTCGCTCCGAAAGGACCTTGACAAGATTGAGCCATCTCAAAGAACGGGGCCCTCCAAGAGGGGGGAAAAAGTAGAGGCAGAGCAGAATGCGTCTATTCATTTTTTAACCGACCAGAGCATGAGCCGAGGGTTGCTGTGAAGCAGCTGAAAACCCACGGCATTTAGGGCCCGGGTCTTGAGTTTGTAATTGGTGAACGAACAGAGATAGAAGTCGATGTTGTACGAGAGCATAAGGGTTTTCAAACCTTGGGGGCTGAAGAAGCTCTCTGGAGTGAGTTTCAGCAGCGAGGTCTTTTCGTCCTCCCGGAAACTCTTCCGGGAATCCAGTCGGATGAGACGGGGCATGGGGGCCAGGGGAGAAAGCCTCTTCAAATAGATGACCGACCGGGGAAAAGCTTTTCGATACAGGAACCTTCGGACATTCCCCAGGCGTTTGTTCGCAAAAGGCTCGTCCCAATCTTTCCATTCGGGGATATCGATAAGGATCATGGCCCCTGGAAACAGATTCACCCGGGCCCACTCCCTGATTTCGCCGTCCCACGAGACGAATTCTCCCAGCTCTTCCTTCCAGTTCTTGAAGAGCCGATCCTCGGAGGAGAGGAAGAGAAACACGAAGAACATGAGCCCCCAGATCCCCCACTTTTTCATGATGTCTCGTTTTTAAAGATCATGACCTTGAACTTGAGAAATATGTAAAAACCCAAAATGAAGATGATATGGACCAACATTCTATTTCCGCTGTCCCCCCAACCGACCCTCCAGCCTCCCCGGAACAGGTTGAGGGAATTGAAGAGAAGCCCAAATGATAGAATGTAGGAGGTAAAAAGGGATTCGTGCGGAAACCGGGCCATGAAAAGGGCCGCGATGAATAGGAAGAAGAGAGCTATCCATGTGACCCCCCAGCCGCCATCCCGGAGAATATTGACAAGGAGGATCCCGTATCTCCG
>JALHUR010000062.1 GCA_022867325.1 Candidatus Aminicenantota bacterium
GCTTCCAGTACTCATAAGCCGGGAACGGCTTATGTGTGCCGGCATTCATGCCGGGGAGTCGAGGGGTTGACAGGACGCGGATAAAACAATTCTAGTGGCGCTTCGATTTGATTACGAGGAGGATCGCTTCATGAAAAAGCTTTTAATCGCGGGGGTTATCGGCGCCGTCTTACTGACGCCGCTGGCCCAGGGCGCTCAAGCCGCGCCCCAATGGAAGCTGACCAAGGTCATGGTCCTGGGGGATGCCGCTCCCTCCGGCGCGACCTCGGGGCTCGTCACGGTCTACGGCATGACGGCCGGTTTCACCGACAAGGCCAATAAGACGACCTACCCGGCTTTCGTCGCCGGCAAATCGGCCCTCAAGGCCATCCACATCTACGTCGATTTCGTCTGCAGCCAGACGACCAAGCTCGGCTGGGTCGGGATCGCCAGCGGCCCGATCTGCATCCCGATGGCGGCGAAAAACCTGATCGACGTCACCAAGGACAAGGTCTACCGATTCGAGTTGACGATTCAGGGGAGCGATCTGGCCGTTGTCGTGCCCGGCCTTTACGATGTCTATGTGTCGATTGTCCCCAACCTCAACAGCCTGACGCCGAGCTTGACCGGGAACGGCGGCATGAGCACGGCGACCGCGCGCTTGATGCTGAACAACTGATCGCGCCGCCGCCTCACTCCCAGCGCGTCCGGAGACGGGTGAGCTCGGCGCCGCTTTCCTGGTTGAAGATTCCGTGGACGTATGAAAGGCCGGAGTCCGTGCTCTCAGCCCGGAGCTTGGAGACGATCGTGTCCCCGTGGAAGGCCTCGGCCTTGTAGGCGACCTCGATCTGGACGGGCCGTTTCGTCTTGAGGATCTCGGGCGGAACGGTCTCGAGCGCCCATTGGATGTAGACCGCGTGGTTGACGTGGCGGTTGAGGTCGAGGTCCTTGAAGAGGACGGGGAAATCGCGTTCCCGTTCCGCCCCGTCGCAGGCGGGGAGTGGCGGGAAAGGGTCGTCGACGGCCCGTTGGGGCAGAACAACACGTTCGGACAAGTGCTCCTCGATCCGGACCGGCTGCTTGGCCCGGAGGCTGAGCATGATCCAGGAGCTTGTCGCCACGGCCAGCGTCCGGCCCTCGGCGTCGGCCATCTCGAAATCCCGGAGGGCGAAGATTCCCTGATGTCCCGACGGCCAGGTCGTGACCTGAATGCGCGTCCCCCAGCCGGGATAGGATAGAAACTTGACGTGGTAGCGGGAGAGGACCCACATCATGCCCTTGGCCGTCAGGTCGTGGAACCCGAATCCGAGCCGAGAGGCGTGCTCGCCGGCGCTGTCCTGGAGATAGTTGAGAAGGGCGAGCGGCTGGGCCTTGCCGTCGACATCCGTTTCGTAGCCGTGAACCTCGAATTCCTTGATGTGGGTTCTGTCCATGGTTGGTTCACCTCGCGCTCAATCGAACCGCGCGGCCGCTCCTGATCGAGCCGAAGACGGCGTCGATCGTCTTCATGTTGAGGACGGCGTCGCGGCCGTCGCAGCGGAGAGGCCGGTTTTGCCGGAGGGAGTTCCCGAAATGATCGACCATCCGGACGAAGGCGTTCGCCGCCGGGATCGACAGGATGGTTTCTTCCTCTCCCTTGACGAGGCGGATCTCGACGGCCAAGGATTTCTGCGAGAAGGCGCGGGGGATCTCGATCCGGCCCCGGCTGCCGGCGATCTCGATCCGGCTCTGGAACTGGGTCTCATAGCTCGAATCGAGAAGGGCCCAGCCTCCGCCCGGGAACTCGAGCAGGGCGGAAACCGACATGTCCACCCGGCGGCGCGGATGGAAGCGGCCCCGGGCGTAGACGGACAGCGGTTCGGCGCCGAAGACAAGCCGCGCCGCGCTCAACGGATAGCATCCGACGTCGAGGAGCGAGCCGCCGCCCATCCGGGGGTACCAATGATAATTGAAGGGATCGCCCGCGTAGGTAAACGTGAACGACGAGCGGAGGAAACGGACCTCGCCGATCTCGCCCGTCCGGACGAGCTCGAGCGCCCGCTCGATCTGGGGATGGAAGCGGTACATGAAGGCTTCCATGAGGAGCCGGCCGGAGCGGCCTGCGGCGGCCGCCATGGCCCGGGCCTCGCGGGCGCTGAGGGCGATCGGCTTCTCGCACAGGACGTGCTTTCCGGCCTTCAGGGCGCGGATACTCCAGGGGCGATGAAGGTGGTTGGCCAGAGGGATGTAGACGGCCTCGATGGCCGGATCCTTGAGGAGGTCGGCGTAATTCTTGTAAGCCCGGGGTATGCCGAAGCGCTCCGCCCAGTCCCGGGCCTTCCGTTCGTCGCGCGAAGCAATCCCGGCGAGCTCGCCGGTCGCCGAGGAGCGAATGGCCGGAATCAGGGCGCGTTCGGCGATCCCCGCGCAGCCCAGGATTCCCCATTTCACGGCGTCGGACATTTGTCTTGCCTCGTTCCCGGATAGTTTAACATATTATCCCCGAGGGCGGCTCCCGGCGCCTTTCATTCGTTCGCGTTTTTATGTAGAATATCGCGTCCGAGGCCTCGGCATGAACAGCCCCAGCGAGATCCGTCCTCCCCAAAACGTTCCCCGCCCCTCGCCGAGCCGAAGGGCGAAAATCGCCGCCATTGCGGTCCTGACCGTCGTCGTACCCCTCCTCTTTCTCTTCGTCGTGGAGGCGGTTATCCGTTTGGCGGGTTTCAACACGGAGCTCGTCTCGATGCCCGGCCAAAAAATCCAGATTCCTGTCTGGGCTTCCCAGGACCGGAACTTCTTCATCGCCCAGGATGTTTTCCAGCAAATCAAGGACAACATGCTGCCCGCCGAAGCCGCCGAATGGCTGGGCTGTTTCCGGGTCGCCCGCGACGTCCAGTATAAATTGAAGCCGGACAGCCGCTTCCGGGTCAGCAACACGGTCAACCGGATGGAACTCAAATCCGGGCTCAGGGTCGTTATCGAGTCGAACCGCGAGGGGTTCCGCACGCGCAACCTTTCCAAGACGAAGAGGCCGGGAGTCTTCAGGATCTTGTTCCTGGGGGATTCCACGACCTTCGGCTGGGGCGTCGAGCAGGACGAGCGCTTTTCCGACCTGCTGGAGAAGAGGCTTAACGCCGCGGGAACCGGCATCTGCTACGAGATCGTCAACCTGGGCCTGCCGGGGTACTCGAGCTACCAGGGCCGGATCGCCCTCGACCTCTACGGGTTGGGCTACTCGCCGGACATGGTCATCCTGTCCTTCGGCGCCAACGATTCGCGCGAAGTCCCGAAGGTCGTCAAGCGAATGATCCAGCGGCCGAATTGGAAGGAAAAGGCCGCCGTTGCCCTGTCGGGTCTTAAGACGGCCCGACTCCTTCAGAAGATCATGATCACCCGGCGGAATCCGATGGAGCGAATCCGGGCGATGCGGACGGCCGAGGGCTCGGAGCCCTTCGTCACCCTTGACGAATTCCGCGCCAACTTGAAATCGATCATCGAGGTCGGACGCCGGAAGGGGATCGAGACCGTGATCCTGCCGCTCTGTTGTCCGCTCGATTACCTGGCGGCGCAATCCGCCCTGGCCAAGCGGGAGAACGTCCGCATCATAGACGGCACATTCATCCTGCTCGATACCGTGCAGGCCATCCAGCAGGGCCAGCGAGAGCCGGCCTTGGCCCGCCATTACGAGGAGCTTTACGGGATGGATCTTCTGCGGAGCCGCCGCCTCCTCTACGTCACCAACGACACCTGCCATCCCAACATCCTCGGCCACCGTATTTTAGCCGACGCCCTTTTCGACAGGATTTTCCGCGAGCGGTTGGGGCGCCTCCGCTGAGCCGCGACACACGCGGGAACGCCGTCCTTGCCCGATTAGGTTTTCTTTAACGTCAGCCCGAGCTCGTCGAGCTGGCGCTCGCCGACCTCGCTCGGGGAGCCCGTCATGAGGCAGAGGGCGCTCGTCGTCTTGGGGAAGGGGATGACCTCGCGGATCGACTCCTCCCCGGCCAGGAGCATGACCAGCCGGTCGAACCCAATCGCGATTCCGCCGTGGGGGGGCGTCCCGAAACCCAAGGCTTCGATGAAGTATCCGAACTTGTCCTCGATCTCCTTGGGCGTCAGGCCCAGGGCCTCGAAGACCCTCTTCTGGATGTCGTTGCGGTGGATCCGGATCGAGCCGCCGCCGATTTCATAGCCGTTGAGGACGAGGTCGTAGGCGCGGGCCCTGACCTTGAGCGGTTCCTTCTCCAGGAAGGCCAGGTCGGCTTCGCGCGGCGACGTGAAGGGGTGATGGACAGCCACGAGCTTGCCTTCCTCCTCGCTCCACTCGAACATCGGGAAATCGGTCACCCACAGGAACTTGAACGCCTTGCTCTTCTTAATCTCTTCCTGAATGAGCTCCCGCCGCAGCTCTCCCAGCGCCTTGATCGTCGTCTCCCGTTGTCCCGCGATCAGGAGCCCCAGTCCGCCCTCCTCGCCGGCGAGCCCCGCCCAGAGCTTTTCGTAATCGGGTTCGGCCAGCTTGAGCGCGGACTTGAAGCCGTCCTGCTTTTTGATCCAGATGAGCCCGGCCGCCCCGAGCGATTTCGCCTTCTCGGCCAGCTTTTCGATGTGGCTTCTCGACATGCCGCCGGCGCCCTTGACGAACAATCCCTTGATGATGCCGCCTTCGGCCAGAACCTTTTTGAGGATTTCGGACTCGACCCCTGCCGCGGCGCGGCCTAGATCCCGGATCTCAAGGGCGGCCCGGAGGTCCGGCTTGTCGGTCCCGAACCTGTCCAAGCACTGCTGGTGGGGACTCCGCTCGAAGGGGCCGGCCGTCTTCACCCCGATCAGTCCGAACACGTCCGCCATCATGTTCTCGACGAGCGCGTAGATATCCTCCTCGGCGACGAAGCTCATCTCGATGTCGATCTGGGTGAACTCGGGCTGCCGGTCGGCCCTCAGGTCCTCGTCCCGGAAGCAGCGCACGATCTGGAAGTAGCGGTCGTAGCCGGAGATCATCAGGATCTGCTTGAACTGCTGGGGCGATTGGGGGAGGGCGTAGAAACGCCCTTTATGGATGCGGCTGGGGACGAGATAGTCGCGGGCGCCCTCGGGAGTGGACTTGGTCATGAACGGCGTTTCGATCTCGAAGAAGCCGCTCCCGTTCAGGAAATTGCGAACTTGGAGGGCGGCCCGGTGCCGCAGCCTGAGGTTCCGCACCATGGCCGGCCGGCGCAGGTCGATGTACCTGTGCTTGAGGCGGAGCTCCTCGGTCGCCTGGGGCGGATCGGCCACGACGAAGGGGGGCACTTTGGCCGCGTTGAAGACCGTGAGCGCGGACGCTTCGACTTCGACCTCGCCGGTGGCCATCTGGGGGTTGACGACCTTCGCGTCGCGCGCCTTGACCACGCCCTTAACGCCGATCACGTCCTCCATCCGGAGCCTCTTGGCCTGCTCCTGGAGCGCCTCGTTCCCGGCCGGGATGACGACCTGGACCAGACCCTCCCGGTCCCTGAGGTCCACGAACAGGAGATGCCCCATATCCCGTAGCCGGTTGACCCAGCCGCACATCGTCACGGACTTGCCGGCGTCCGCCGCCCGCAGCTCTCCGCAATAACAGGTTCTTTTCCACTCGGACGGATGTTCCTGTGTCATGGGCTTATCCTTTGCCGGGGGATGGATGCGGCCTATCCCCGGATGATTTTGACGACGTCGTCGGGCGAGGCGTCCCGCTGCTCGCCCGTGGCCATGGATTTGACGGCGCAGAGACCCTTCCGGACCTCTTCCTCGCCGATGATGACGACCCAGGCGGCGCCGAGCTTGCTGGCCCGGCCCAGCTGGGCCTTGAGGCCCTTGTCCTTGTACTCGATCAGACACTCGACTCCGGCGGCCCGCAGCCGGCGGGCGAGCTCCATGCCGGGCTTTTTGGCGGCGCCGCCCATATAGGCAAGGTAGGCGAACGGCTTCTTCTCGGGCTTGAGGCCGGCGACGGCCAGCAGGCGCTCGACGCCCATCGCGAAACCGATCCCGCACAGGTCCGGGCCTCCGAAGTCCTTCATCATGTCGTCGTAGCGGCCGCCGCCCAGGACGGCGCTCTGGGCGCCCAGGCTTGAAGCGACGACCTCGAAGGTCGTCTTGGTGTAATAGTCGATGCCCCGGACGAGGCGGGGCTCGACCTCGTGGGCCAACCCGTAGAGGTCGAGGCCGGATTTGAACTCGGCGAAATGCCCCGAGCATTCGGCGCAAAGATGGTCCGTGATGGCCGGGAAGCCGGCCGCCGCTTCCTTGCAGCCCTCGACCTTGCAGTCGAAGATCCGGAGCGGGTTTGTCTCGGCCTTCCTCTTGCAGTCGTCGCAGAGCCGGTCCTTGACCGCGGCCGCCCTGTTCCGGAGTTCCTTGAGGTAAGCGGGGCGGCAGGCCCGGCAGCCGACCGAGTTGACCAGGATTTCGGTCCCGGCGACGCCGAGTTCGCGCAGGAGTCGATCGGCCATTTCGACGATCTCGGCGTCGATGGCGGCGTCTTTCTCGCCGAAGACCTCGATGTCGACTTGATGGAACTGGCGGTAACGGCCCTTCTGGGGCTTGTCGTAGCGGAACATCGGGCCCATGTAATAAAAACGGAGAGGGTCGGGCTGGAGGTAGAGCCTGTGCTCGAGGATGGCCCGGACGACCGAGGGCGTGTATTCGGGCCTCAGGGTGATAGACCGCCCGCCTTTGTCCGTGAACGTGTACATTTCCTTGATGACGATGTCCGAGGTCTGGCCGGTTCCCTTTTCGAAGAGCTCGGTCGGCTCGATGATGGGCGCTCGGAGCTCCCGGTAGCCGTAGAGTTCGAAGACGCGTCGGCCGGCCGCCTCGACGGCCTGCCACTGTCCGACCTCCTCGGGGAGGATGTCCTTGGTCCCCTTGACGGCCGCGATCTCCTTCGAGTCCCGCTTGTCTTTGGTCACTTTTCGAAAAAGACTCCCATCTTCCTGTATTTCTGGTAGCGCTCCTCGAGGAGTTCGTCCACGGGCTTCTGCTCGAGCTTCTTGAGGTAGGCACTCAAGACCTTGTCCACGTTCTTGAAAGTCGTGTCGTAGTCCTGGTGGGCGGCGCCGGGCGGCTCCGGGATGATCTTGTCGCTCAGCCCGAATTCGAGCCAGTCTTTGGCCGTGAACCGCAGGTTCTGGGCGGCTTGAGCGGCCCGGCCGGAGTCCTTCCAGAGGATGGCGGCGCATCCCTCGGGCGAGATGACCGAGTAAAAGGTGTGTTCGAGCATCAGGACGGCGTCGCCGACGCCGATGGCCAGGGCGCCGCCGCTTCCCCCCTCGCCGATGACGACGTTGACGATGGGGACCCGCAGGGTGGCCATCATCTTCAGGTTATAGGCGATGGCCTCGGCCTGCCCCCGTTCCTCGGCGCCGATCCCGGGGTAAGCCCCGGGCGTGTCGATCAGGGTGATGACGGGGAAGCCGAATTTCTCGGCCAGTTTCATGATCCGGAGGGCTTTCCGGTAGCCCTCGGGGTTGGGCTCTCCGAAGTTGCGTTCGATCCGGGCCTTGGTCGTCCGGCCTTTTTGATGGCCGATGAAGGCCGCCGTCCGCCCCTTGTAGAAGCCGAATCCGGCCACGATGGCGGGATCGTCCTTGAAACGGCGGTCTCCGTGGAGCTCGATGAAGTCTTGGGACAGGGCTTGGATATAATCCAGGGTGTAAGGCCGCCTAGGATGACGGGCGATCTGGACGATATGGAACGGCGTCAGCTGGGAGGCGATTTTGGCCCATTCCAACTCGACTTCCTGCCTGAGGACGGCGATCCTTTCCTTTTTTCGGGGGTCCTCGCCCGTCTGGAGCTCGTCGATCTGCTCCCGGAGGGCCGTAATCGGCTTTTCCATCTGATAAAAGTCTTCGTGGTTGGCCATGGGTACCTTTTCCCGGTCAGGAGTTTTACCCGCTTATTCTAAAGGCTTGAGCGAATCCCTGTCAAGCCGGACAACGCGCAAGCTCTGGGCCGGGATCCCGAGGCTTAAAAGATTCCCAGCGCCGTCGGTCTCGAGCTCGATCCGGACGCCGGCCATGGCCAGCATCAAGCGGCAGGGGGATCCATCCTGGGGCTCTACGGCCAGCGGGATCTCCATCTGGGGAATGATGTAGGCCATGCATTCCGCTTTCTCGGCGAGGCCGCACCGGAACTTTCTGGCCAGGACGATATAGGGGGAAAACAGCGGGTTGGGAAGGAGAAAGGCGTCGCGCCGGACCTGGGATTCGAACCGAGTTTCCCGGCCGGACACGATTTGGACGGTGTTCGCCTTGCCCTCCGACAGGGAACTGGTTACCTCCTGGCTGAGGCCGCCGATGGTGCCCTTAAAGATATACGAATAGGGAATGAAGCTCTTATTGAGGTGAATTGTCAGCCGTTCGACTTCGAGGTCCAGGGGCTTGGTCATTCGGCCCGTGACCTCCAGGGTGTATCCGAATTCGTCCTCGGACCAGGAATAATCCTCGAATCCGACCATCTCCTCCCGAAAATAGACGGATAATCGGCCCTTCTCGGTCGAGGCCGGGCTCACCGCTAGAATGGAATCCGTGCGGGCGGGAACCTTCAGCACGGTCAGGAGGGATAGAGCGGAGAAGAATGCGGCGGCGGCGGAGCTGCGGCTTAAATTCATGGCGGCATTACTCCTTCCGGTAATCCGGCTTTTTAATCTTCTCCCCGGACTGAGCGGCTCCGGACCTCTGGCGGGATACCTCGAACATAAAGACCGAAGCGGCCGAGGCGACATTGAGGGATCCGAGAGAACCGGCCAGGGGGATGGAAAGGATTTTATCGCACTTCTTCCGGATCAGGGGCCTAAGTCCACGGCCCTCGGAGCCGAAAACCAGGCCGACGGGCTCGGTATAGTCGAATTCGTACCAGGGGTCCGGGCTTCCGCCTTCGGCCCCGATCAGCCAGATCCCCTTTTCCTTTAGGTCGTCCATGGCGCGGGCCAGGTTGGGAACCCTGGCGACACGAATGTGCTCGAGCCCCCCCGCCGAAACCGTCTGGACCGTGTCCGTGAGTCCCGCCGAGCGCCGTTCGGGCAGGAGGATTCCGTCCGCCCCGGCGCCGGCGGCGCTCCGGACCAGGGCCCCCAAGTTCTGGGGGTCCTCGACCTCGTCCAGGAGGATGAGGAAAGGACGTTGCGACGCGGCCAGGATGTCCTCGAGGGAAGAAAACTCCTTGGCCCCCAGGAAGGCCGTCACACCCTGATGGCCCGGACTGAGGCGGTCGAGGGTGGCCTTGGGCACGAATGAATAGGGGATGCGGGCGGACTTGGCCAGCCTGACGATCTCGCCGATTCCGTGGTGTCCGCTCTCTTTCTGGATGAGGATCTTGTGGACCCGGCGCGGAGCGATCCGGAGGGTTTCGCAGAGAGGGTTGACGCGCGAGATCTTGTCCATGCGATCCTGCCGTCCGCCGGCCGGCAGCGGCGGCTCGAAAATAAAAGGGGGGAGAGCCCTCGGTCGGGAGGGGTCTTCCCTCTTAGGGAAGGCGGCGCTCAGCGCTGCTGCATCTGCTGCATGGAGAACCGTTCCATCTTCTTGTAGCCGGCGGGAACGGTGAAGACGGAGGCCGGGGGGGTCTTCTTGCCGATTTCGACGACCTCGGTCGTGACCCTTATCTTGGCGCCCATCATCTCGATCGAGGTCTCGCTCGCGATCCACAGGCCCTTGATCTTCAACATCTCCTTGGCGGCCGCGTCGTCGAGCCGGAACTGGGCTTTGAGAACGTTCCCCTGAATCTTCTCCATGAAGCGGCCCAGGTCGAAGGGGACGTCGGTCGTTGCCCAGACCTGAATCTTCATCGGCATCATCATGTTTAGGGCGACGTTGTAGCCGGAGCAATTCCAGCTGCCGATCGTCTTGGTCTGTCCGGACGGGGTGATGGTCACGGTCATCTTCATCATGGCCTGGGCCATGCCCGCCATCTCGGCCGGCATGAGCTTGCTGTAGTCGAGCGGGAGACCGGTCTCGACGTAGCTCCTGTCTTTGTGGTTGATCATGAGCATGACGTTCTTCTTGAGGTCGATGATGATGGTCATCCCCTCCGTGACCGTGGCGGACACGTCATCCCCGAGCCACTGCTCGGAGGTCGTATCCGAAGCGGGTTGGGTTTGACCCATGATGCTGACGGGATCGCTGTGTATCTTGGACTTGATATAGATTTCGGCCTGGGCCACGATGACGAGGAGAAGAATGCAGATGAGGGCGGTCGTAAACCTTTTCATGAAACCTCCATGTTTCCTTTTTCTCGAGACATCCCGAACGCTTATTATACCAGAAATCAAGCATGCGCAATCCATTTTCCGGCGGGCGCGGTCTACAGGACGATATAAACAAGGAGCTCGGCGGCCAGGGCCGGCTTGTCCCCGCCTTCGACCTCGACCGTGTTCTCGATCACGGCCAGCAGGCGCCGAAATCCTTTTTTTTCGATGCTTTTGAGGACGGCCCTGTTCCGGACGCGGGCGCCGGCGCGGACGGGCGATAGGAACCGGACGCGGTTGAGGCCGTAGTTAAAGACGTATTTGAACTTCAACCCGGAGATTTCGCTCTTCATATTGAAGGTGGGCAATAGGGAGAGGATAAGGAAGCCGTGAGCGACCGTCCCGCCCAGGGGGCCCTTTCGGGCCCGTTCCTCGTCGACGTGGATCCACTGCCGGTCTTCCGTGCACTCGGCGAAGGAGTTGATCCGCTCCTGGCCGACTGTGAACCAATCCGACAGGCAGATCTAGCGGCCGATGAAGCCCTTGAGCTTGGAGGCGGGTCCGCGTCCGAACATGGAATTATCTTTTCTCCGCGGTCCTTACATTAACGCCGCGCATGACCCGCGTCAATCCCCTTCGCGGAATTCAACGCTTCGGGGACAGAAGCTCCAACGTCTGTAGAGGGCAGATCCCGCGGAAAAAGTCCGTGGAGCTTCAGGTCGCGGAACTCAAGCGGGACGGGTTTGATCAGAGTATAGCCGGAGCGTCTAATTTCATTTAGAATAGTGGACATGACGGGACA
>JALHUR010000063.1 GCA_022867325.1 Candidatus Aminicenantota bacterium
CAGCAGCTGGGCCAGCTTCTAACGCCCGGCCTCAAGGTCGAGAACGTCAAGCCGACCGATTTCGCCGACCTGACCAAGCCCTATGAGATCGGTTTCGACTTCAAGGCCCCGGGCTACGCCGTCGACTCCGGCCGTCTCCGGATGCTCAAGGTTCCGCTTGCCTCGTTCGCTTTCGACGTTATCTCGATCGGGATCTTCCAGGCCCTGACCGACCGCCCCGAAAGAAAATATCCGATCTTCCTGTTTACACCCCGCGGGTCGGTCCAGGAGGAGCGCATCGCGATTCCCGCCGGCTGGTCCGTCAAGGCAGTCCCCGATCCGATCGTGGCGCGCGAGGGACCGGTCCGGCTCTCCCTGTCGGCGCGGGCCGAGGCCGGGGCCGTCGTTTTCCGGAGCGATTTCCGGATCGAGAAATCGAGCCTCGACCCGGACGACTACCAATCCCTGCGCAAAGTCGTCCGCAAGCTCAAGCGGTTCCAGAAAGGGCTCATCATCCTCGAGAAGGTTGAACCGGCCCGGTCGGGAGGTCTCCGATGAAAAAGAATATCAGAATCCTTACTTTGGCGATTGGGGTCCTGCTGGGCGCTTCGTCGGCCCTGCTCGCCCAGGACAACGTCGAAGAGCTCGTCAAGAAAGCCCCGCCCCGGGGCAAATTCCCCGAGGCGAGCGCGATCATCGTGGACGCGGTCCAAACTCTGGTCTTGAATCGGGACGGATCCAAGACGGAGGACTTCTTCCGGCTCGTCGAGATCTTCAACGTCCGAGGCCGGGAGAAATTCAGCGATTTCCGCATCCCCTTCGACAAGAACACGGATACGGTCGAGATTCTTTCGGCCCGGACTTACAAAGGGGACCTGACGTCGGTCGAAGTCGAAAAGGGCGCCATCAACGACCTGACGCCGCCCCATCTCGCCGACGCCGACATCTATTCCAACGTCATCCATCGCGTCCTGTCGTTCCCGGGCGTGGACCCGGGCGTCTGTCTTGCCGTTCGCTATCGGAAGACGAGCCGCGAGATGCCCGGGGACCTGGACCAAATCGTCTATTTCCAGACGGACGAGCCTTTACTCCGGAAGCGGCTCAAGGTCGTCCTGCCGGCCGGTAAAAGCCTTCGCTACGCCCTGGTCGGGCTTCAATCGGCCGTCGAGGAACAGACGGCCGAGGCAGAGCGGACCTACACGCTCGACGTTTCCAACTCCGCCCAGGTCAAGCCCGAGGAGTTCATGCCGCCCCGGGCCGAGATCTTCGCCCGGGCCGTCCTCAGCACCTACGGGAGCTGGGACGAGGCGGCGGCTTTCTTCCGTTCTTCGTTCTTCGAAGCCGCCCAGCCCGACGATTTCGTCAGGGCGGCCGCCCGGGACATCCTCAAGGGAGAGACTTCGCGGGAGGAAAAGATCAAGAAATTGTTCCTGTTCACGGCCCGCGAGATCCGGAGCGTCCCGCTCGACCTGGGCGAAGGCGGATACAAGGTCCTGGGCGCCTCGACCGTCCTCAAGAACCGCTACGGCGACGGCAAGGATAAAAGCGCTCTCCTGGTGGCCTTGCTCGGCGCGGCCGGCATCGAGGCCTACCCGGTCCTGGTCCACTCGGAGGCCGTGCCCCTCGTCGAGGATGTGCCGACCCTCCGCCAGTTCGACCGGGTCCTGGTCGCCGTGCCCGAGGGCGATGATTATCTTTACCTCCACCCCTTCGCCGACGACTCGCTCTTCGGATACTTTGAAGAAGGGCGCGGGGCGAAAGGCCTCGTCCTCAAGCCCAAGGCCCTCGAATTCCGGACCGTTCACGGGCGGGCCGGGACGGACAGCGTCTCGCGAGGCCTGTTCGAGGCCGAGATCGGAAAGGACGGCTCGATACAAGGGAGCATGCGCCTGGAGCTCTCGGGGCTGTTCGATGCCCGGGCCCGCCGCGAGCTCAAGGATCAGACGGCGCCGGAACGGGAACGCTTTTTCGCCGAGGCCGTCAACAAGGTCCTGGGCGAGGGCCGCGGCCTCAAGACGACCCTGAGCGACCCCAAGGACCTCATCCGGCCCGTCTCCCTTGTCCAGGAATTCCGCGGTGACGAATTCGCCGTTTTTCAGGGGACGGTCATGCTCATCAACCTCCCCCAGTACCTGTACGCCTTCGCCGAACTTCCGTCCTACCCGAGCCTGGCCAAGCGGCTTTATCCGTTCCGGGTCAGCGACGAAGCGGAGACCGAGACCGTCATCAACCTCAAGATCCCGGCCGGGTATAAGCCCCTCTACCTTCCCGAGGGGTTTTCCCAAAAGACGGATTACGGCGAGTTCGTTTTCAAGGCGGCCTACGACCCCGCGATCCGGACGGTCCGGATCGAACGGGTCATGCGCTTCGCCAAGAAGGAGATCCCGGTCGAAGCCTATCCCGAGTTCAAGAGGACTGTGGACGCCTTCGGCGGCGTCAAGAACAACCTGATCCTCCTGGAAAAATAGGCGGAGGCGGACCCGGGCTCGGTCGGGCCGCTTCTCCGTTTTCCGCTTGACCCGTTCGCCGACGCTACCCCGCCTTTCAAGGCGGGGACGAGAAGCGACACTTTTGTACTCAGCCCCTTGAGAGGAGATGGGGCTGAGTGGGCTCAGGGTTAACCCCGAACAAGCCCCGGCATTCATGCCGGGGAGTCGAGGGGTTGACAA
>JALHUR010000064.1 GCA_022867325.1 Candidatus Aminicenantota bacterium
AATAACCCCGCTTGTCAAATCGCCTCAATTTCAATATTGTATTAAGCATAAAAAAATGAAGGAGTGTTTCGCATGCCCAGATTGAGGAAACGGACGGCTTTCCTTCTTCTCGTTTTTTCTGCCGGCTTCGTGATCCCTGTGTTCTCGACCGCCCAAGACCGGCTCAAAACGTACCCGGGCTACGAGCACTATCAGAAAATGATGAAAGAGATGGAGGGCGCGGCCAAGCTGGGGATCCTGCAGCAGCCGGCCTGGAAGGACGGCGGGAAAGCCCTCGAATACAGCAAGGACGGCAAAATCTGGCGGTTCGACCTTAAAACCAAGAAGACGACCGAGCTCGGTCCGGCTCAGCCGCCGGCTAAACCCCAAGGCTACGGCAGCCCCCCCGGAGCTCCGGAACGGGGCCGTCAATTCGCGGAAGCGATCTCGCCCGACAAGAAGCTCAAGGCGTTTTACCGCGACCATAACCTCTGGCTGAGCGACGCGGACGGCAAGAACGAGTTCGCCGTCACCACGGAAGGCAACGAGAAAGCGCGCCTCAAGTGCGGCTCGGCCAGCTGGGTCTACGGCGAGGAGCTGGACCAGAATTCGGCCATATGGTGGTCGCCCGACAGCCGCAAGATCGCCTATTACCGGTTCGACGAGAGCAAGGTGCCCGACTATTTTATCCAGCTCGACCAGACCAAGCTCTACAGCAAGGCCGACATCGAGGCCTACCCCAAGGCCGGCCAGCCGAATCCGGTCGCCGATCTGTTCACCTTCGACCTGGCCGCCAAGACGATCACCCAGGTCGATGTCCGCGACGGCAAGCCGTTCGACGACGCGGTCGTCGGGCATTACGCCTATTCCGTATCCTGGTCGGCCGACGGGAAAGAGCTGCTCTTCAACCGAACCAACCGGCGCCAGAATATCATGGAGTTCGTCGCGGCCGATCCCGGGACCGGCCGCTGCCGGGTCATCGTCCGCGAAGAATGGCCGGCCAGCTGGACCGAGAACTCGCCCTCGCTGGTGTACCTCAAGGACAAGCGGCGCTTCATCTGGGCCTCGGAGCGCACGGGCTTCAGGAATCTCTATCTCTACGACCTCGGCGGCAAGCTCCTGGCCGCCCTCACCAACCATCCCTTCGAAGTCGCCAACATCGTCAAGGTGGACGAGGAGGCGGGCTTTCTCTATTACATGGCCCGCGACGGCGCCAACCATATGATGATGCAGCTCCACCGCGTCAGGCTCGACGGCAAGAAAGACAAACGTCTGACCGATCCGGCCTTTAATCACGCGGTGAGCCCGGAGGCCGTCTCGCCCGACGGCCGCTATTTCGTCGATAGCGCCCAGACCCACGACCAGCCCCCGGTCACGCGCCTCGTCGACGCCAAGGGAAAAATCGCGGCCGAGCTGGCCAAGAGCGACCTGACGAAATTCGAGGAGCTCGGCCTTAAAAAGGTCGAGTTGATCAAGTTCAAATCCGCGGACGGCAGCCGCGATCTCTACGGCGTCCTCAGCTTCCCCTCCGGCTTCGATCCCAACAAGAAATACCCGCTGCTCGTCAGCGTTTACGCCGGTCCCGGCTGGAGCGGCGCCTCGGAGCGATTCGCGACGCCCAACCCGATCACGGAGCTGGGTTTCCTGGTCGCCTCGTTCGACACGCGCGGTTCGTCCGGCTGGGGCAAGAAAGCGATGGACGCCATTTACGGGAAGCTGGGAGTCGTCGAGATCGACGACCAGGCGGCGGGAGTGAAGTCGCTCTATGACCGTCCCTACATTAATAAAGAGCGCGTCGGGATCTGGGGCACATCCTACGGCGGTTACGCCTCCGCGTTATGTCTCCTCCGGCACCCCGATGTGTTCGCGGCGGCCTGCGCCGCCTCGGCCGTGACGTCCTGGTATCAGTACGACAGCATTTACACCGAGCGCTACATGGGAATTCCCCAGGACAACAAGGACGGCTATGAGGCCGGCAACGCCATGAAGTACATCGACAACCTCAAGGGCCGGCTGATGATCTATTACGGAACGGCCGACAACAACGTTCACCCCACCAACGCCATGCAGCTCATCCAGGCGCTGCAGCGGGGGGGCAGGAGTTTCGAAGTCCAGGCCGGCCCCGACGCCGGCCATTCCGGCCTCCGCACCGACCGGATGATGGAGTTCTTCATCGAGAACCTGGTGTTGCGCTGAAATCCTTCGCCGGATCGTAGAGCGCCCGGTCTAAAGACGGGAGCACCGTTTTACCGCCAATCCTGACCAAGACCCGAGAACAGAGCGGCGAAAACGGCGATGCCGTCCCAAAGGTTCCCAAGGCGGAGGTTTTCGTTCGGACCGTGCTGGTTGTTGTCGTAGTTGACGATCGGAAGCCCCAGCACCGGGATACCTAAAACATCGGCGAACATCTTCATCGGCACGCTGCCGCCGAGCGCCGGCAGCCGGAGCGGCGGTTCGCTCAGGGCGGCCCCCAGCGTCCGGACCACCTCCCGGCCGAAAGGATCGTCGAGCGCCAGCCGGTAGGGCGGATAGCCGTCCTCCCATTCGAGCTTGATGAGCTTGGCGTGGTTAATCCGCTCATCGGGCGTCGGATCTCTCCAGAGGATGTGAAAGCCGCGGGCGGAGATGTGCGCTTCGACCAGCTTTTTCACGTTTTCAGGGTCCTGGTCCGGAACGAGCCGGAAGTCGATCGAAGCCCGCGCCTCGGCGGGAACGGCGTTGGCCGCCTTGGCGCCGACGGCGCCGGCCTCCAGCCCCCGAAAGTTCAGGGCCGGCATCAGAATGCGGCTCGCCAGACGGGCGTTGCCGGCCTCGCTCCAAGCCAGTCCGTACTCGCGCCGCAGCCTGGCGTCGATGTCGGGCAGCTCGGCAATGGCGTTTTTATCGGCCTCGGAAACGGGACGGACGTCGTCATAAAATCCTTCAATCCCGATGCCGCCGTCCTGATCGCGCGTGCCCGCCAGCAGGCCCGTTAAAAGCGAGATCGGGTTGGGAGCCCAGTTTCCGTAATGGCCGCTGTGGAGAGGATGGTTCGGGCCGTAGACGGTCATTTCCAAGCCCATGCTGCCCCGGGCCCCGAAGGTGACCTGCATCCGGCCGGTCTGGTCCACGGGTCCGTCGCAGATAAACAAGGCATCGGCGCGCAAGAGCTCCCGGTATTTACGGAGCAGCCCCTGGAGATGCGGGGAACCGGCTTCTTCCTCGCCCTCGAAGAGGAATTTCAGGTTGATCGAAGGCGAGGTTAACTCGGACTTGAGGAAATCGACGGCCACGGCCAGGGCCATGATGGGGGCTTTGTCGTCGCTCGTCGAGCGGCCGTAGAGACGATAATCGCGGCCCCTCTCGAACGTGATGGCCGACCGATCGACGATCTTTCCCGCATCCTCGAGCCGTCGGTCTCTCAGCACGGGCTTCCAGGGGTCGTCTTTCCATTGGACGGGATCGATCGGCTGGCCGTCGTAGTGCGCGTAGAAAATAATGGTCTTCTTCGCCCCGGGCTGCGCTATTTCTCCATACACAAGCGGCGGACACCCCTCCCCTTCCAGGAGCCGGGCCTCGACACCCCTGCGCCGAAGCATGGCCACGATAGCCTCCGCGTTGCGCCGAATGTTTTTCGCGGCCGAGGCAACATTGGGGATGGATAGAAACTCGGAATACTCCTTAAGAATAGACGCGCCGTTTTTATCGATGAAGGCTTTAACCCTCCGACCTTGATCGGGGAAAGCCTGCCGCGCCCCGAGAGCCAGAGCCAATAACGAGCACAAAGCCAAAGCGCGAAACAGAGCCGGCCGTTTCATCATGCGACTCCTCTCTCAAAATGGGGTCAAACCTACACTTTAGCAAAAAGTGCAAATTTGCACTAACTGATAAAGTGTAGGTTTGACCCCTATTTCAGCTGGGCGGAGCTGCCCTTGATCTCTTTCCAGGGTTCGGCTCGGCCGCCGAGGTGTTTGGCCAGGAATTCCTCGGTACGACCGATGAAATCAAGGATGTTCTCGCCCCTGCCCAGTCCATGGCCTTCGTCCGGATAGACGACGAAAATCACGGGAACGGAGCGCTTGCGCATGGCGTTGACGATCTGTTCGGACTCGGCGATCTTGACCCGAGGGTCGTTGAGGCCGTGGGCGATGAGCAGCGGCGCCCGGATTGCGTCCACATGAAAGACCGGCGATATCTTGCGGTTGAGGACTTCATCATGCTCGGCATCGCCCACCCTCATGATCCATCGTCTCTTGATCAACTGCCAGAAAGGCGGCATGCTCTCGAACGCGGTCTTGACGTTCGCGAGGCCGCACATATCGATGCCGCAGGCATAAAGCCCCGGGGTGAAGGTCAGGCCTGCCAGCACGGCGTAGCCGCCGTAGGAGCCGCCGGAGATCCCTACCCGCTTGGGATCGGCATAGCCCTGAGCGACGGCCCAGTTGACGGCATCGGTCAAGTCGTTCTGCATGACGCCTACGCCCCACTGCCCGTTGCCCGCGTTCATGAACGTTCGGCCGTAGCCGTCCGAGCCGCGGAAATTGACCTGGAGCACCGCATAGCCGCGGTTGGCCAGAAGCTGATTGCCGGCGTCAAAACCCCATTCATCGCGCGCCCAGGGGCCACCGTGCGGCGCCAGGATCATCGGCAGGTTCTTGGCGGGAACGCCCGGAGGCAGGGTCAGGTAGCCCGGAATCTCCACCCCGTCCCGGGCCTTGAAGACAATCGGCGTCACCCGGGCGAAGGCGTATTTATCCAGTAAGGGGGAATCAGGAAAGAGCAGCTCGAGCTTCCGCGCGGCGCGGCTATAAAAAAAGTAACGATTGGGACGGTTATCATAAATCTTGCCGACGAGCCAGGTCTTATCGTCCGCGCCGCGGTCGATGATGAAAACGACCGAATCCTTGTCCTGGATGAAGGCGAAGTCCCCGGCCAAGGCCGGGTCGAGAACCTTCCACTCGGGCTTGAGGTAGTCAAAGGCCACGGCCTGGGGATTTCCCGTTTCGGGATGGAAAAGGACCTGGGCAAAATCATAGAGGGTGATGTCCATGACGTTCCAGAGGTTGGATTTGGGATCGTGGGCGATCAGCTCCTCCCTGCCCGTGGCGATATTGACCTTTAAGAATTGGGTCGTATCGGCGCGCAGGGCCGACTGGACATAGATGGACTTCCCGTCGCGGCTGAAGGCGATCGCCAGCTGGCTGCCGTAGCCCTCGATGACGCCCGACTCGCCGAAGGGCCAGTCGATCAGGACCCGCCAGGGTTTGTCGCGGCCGTCGCGGATCCGAAGCTCCTGATGGCTGTCCTTGCCGTCGATGGACACCGCGGCCCGGATCTGGAATCGCCGGTCGGGCAGCCACCAGCGGACGTCGCCCGGGTTGGCGGTGTCGAGCTCGAGGGCGCCGCTGTCGAGATTCACCCGGCACATGTCGAAAAGCGTCCGGTCACGGATGTTCAAGCCGATGAGGACCTCGCCCGGCGCGTCGGGACTGACCAGGAGGTTCTGGGCCTTGAGTCCCGAGAACGGCGTATAATCGCGTTCCAGTCCGGTTTTGAGCTCCACCCCGAACAGATGGAAATTCTCATCGCCCTCCCGGTCCTTGAGGTACAACAGAAACCGTCCGTCGGCGCTCCACCGGTACTGGAATATGCCGGCCTTGGCATCCGAGGTGACCATGCGGTCATCGTTTTGCCCGATGGTCCGAACCCAGATGTTGGGAACGCCTCTGTCCGATCCCTTGATATAGGACAGGAGCTTGCCGTCCGGCGATAACCGGGGATTTCCGGCCCCGGCCAGGTTGAAAAAGGCCTCGCGCGGAATAAGTTCGGGGAGGCCGCTTTTTTCCGCTTGGAGGCCCACAAAGGCCGAAAGGAATAAACCTATCCCAAGGGCTATGGCGGGGAATATCCTGAAGCGCGACCGACTCTTGTGTTCTCTCATGGCGGCGGCTCCTTTCATTGTTCCGACTTCATTAATACAACAGCCTCGACCTGAATTTCAATCGAATCCCAGTCCCGCCAAGCCGCAGTTGAGAATGATAAGCGCTCAGTCTTCGTAGATGTATTCTTTGTGATGGAAGAGGAGGGCGGCCAGGGCCAGGAACCCGGCCGTGATCAGGATAAGGGTTAAAATTGAGACCGGCCCGGAGGTCGGCTCGAGGCGGAAAGTCAGGAAGGAAAAGCGGCCGCGCGAGGTCATAACCCTGGGCAGGAGCGACTTGAGGTAGTGGACGATGGCGAAGCGCTGGGTCGAGCCCGGGAAATATTGAATGACGTTCTCCCAGCCGAACGAGAACAGCAGCCCGACCATGATCGACTTCTTAAGGAATGTCCCCAGGAATGTGAAGAAGCCGCCGTAGGCTAAAATCCCCAGGGTCAGGACGCCGAGGTAGCGGAGGAGGACCAGCCAGGTCTGGGACTCGCCCAGCCTTTCGAAATTCAGGATCAGGAAACAGGCGACCAGGCCGATCCAGACCAGAACCGTCACGATCAGGGTATAGGCCGCGTATTTTCCGAGCAGGATGGACGACTTGGGAACCGGCCGGGTCACCAAGTAGGTCAGGGTCCGGCCCTCGACCTCCTCGGAGGTCACCGACGTCCCGAAGAACAGGGTCAGGACCAGGATCAGGAACTGGAGGAAGAAGGTCATGATGACGTTGGTGAACAGGTACATCCCGTCGAAGCTCCCGTCTCCCCCCATGGCCTGGTGGAAGCGGAAGACGGCCGCGATGGCGACCGGAAAGAGCGAGATGAGGAAGAAAGCCTGGGTTCGCCGCGTCTTGCGGCCGTAGAAGGCGAAGAAGGCGAAGATCTCCCGGATCGTCTTCATCTCATGTCCCCACCAGATAATCGAAGACGGCCTGGAGGTTGTCGTCGGGCGAGGTGACCTCTTCGACGGCCGCCGCCGGCTCGGCCGCGTAGCGGGTCAGCCTCTCGAAGAAACGGTCCCGGTTTGTCGTCTCGAACAAAACCGAATCCCGGCTGTTCTCGAAATGGACGTTGAGGACGTACTCCTCCCCCACGAAATGGGCGGCCAGCGCGCGCGGCGCCGACGAGCGGACGGCGATGATGTGGGGGTGGGTGTCGATCAGGTCCCGGATGTTTTGGATGCCGCCCACGGCCAGGATCTTGCCGTGGTGGAGGAGGACGATATCGGCCGTCAGGGCCTCGATCTCGGGCAGGACATGGCTCGAGACCAGGACGGTCCGGCCTTCGCGCCCGAAGTCCTTGATGAGCCGGATCAGCTTTCGCTTGCCGAGCGGGTCGAGGCCGTTGAGCGGCTCGTCGAGGATGACGACCTGGGGATCGTGGGCGATGGCCTGGGCGAACTTGAGCCGCTGGCGCATGCCGTGGCTGTAGCTCCGGACAACCCGGCCCTTGTCGGCCAGAAGCTCGACGATCCCCAAGGCCTTCTCCGCCTTGGCGGCGACCTCGGACGGGCCGTATCCCTGGAGCCGGAGAAGGTTGGTCAGGAATTCCCAGCCGCTGAGCTCCTCGTAGAACGCGTCCTGTTCGGGGCAAAGGCCGATCCGCCGGAAAGCCCGGCTGTTGTTCCGGACAGGCTCTCCGAAAATCGTTAAGGAACCGATCGAAGGTTTGAGCTGGCCCGTCAGGAGATTGAAGAAGGTCGACTTGCCGGCCCCGTTCGGCCCGAGCAGGCCCGTGATGCCGGGCTCGATCGAGATCGTGACGTCGCTCAATCCAAGGACGTTCCCGTACCACTTGGAGAGTTTGGAGGTCGCGATCACCGCGCTCATTTGATGACCTCGACGCCCTTGACCCGCTTATGGAGGATGAAGGCCGAAACCGCGCAGAGGGTCAGCAAGACGGCCAGCGAATAGATCCAGGAGACGGCGTAAGGAGCCTTGACGTTGAAGAAGGCGGCTCCGACCTGCTGAAGGTTAGCCTTGATCGAGAGGAGCGCGAAATAGGGGTTCCGGAACGACGCGTAAAAGATTCCGAATAGAACGTCGGAAAAGATATAGATCGTGAAGAGCAGGATGGCCGTGTAGCGCCGGTTCTTGCTGACCGAGGAGATCATGAGCGTATAGAAGGAGAAAAAGGCCGTGACCAGCGCGCTGAAACCGATGACGGACAGTCCGATCCAAGGATAATCGGCCAGGAACCTGAAACTCCCCGAAAAGATGAGCTTGCAAATGATGAAGACGAGGCCCGGGACGACCGTGACCAGCGATAGAAAGAAGACGAGAATGGCCGCCTTGCCCATAAAGTAGTCCTTTTTGGTCAGGGGGCGGGCGAAGTAGAGCTGGAGGGCGTTGTGGCGCAGTTCGTCGGCGATAAGGCCGGCCCCGGATAGCACCATGAGCATCAACATCATGAACAGGAGGAAATCGCCGGCGAAATAGGCGCGGAAAAACCCGGGATTGACCTGGAGGATGGTCGAAACGCCTTCGATTTTCAGCTTGAAGTCCTGGATCTTCTCCGCGGCGTAGATCCCGACCAGGAAGCCGAAGGCCGGGACCAGGGAGACGAAGAAGGAGAACTTGAAGTATTTCCTCTTGAAGGCGAGCCGGATCCCCTGCCGGGTGATCGGCAACCAGGGCCGGCGCCGCTCGAGGAGCTCGCCGTCCCAATGGATGTAGCCTCGTTCCGCGATCGGCATCAATCGACTCCTACCGCCTTGGCGAAGACGTCCTCGAGGGACGTCTGGCTTTTCAGGAATTGGCGGACCTGGATACGCTCTTCGACCGCGGTCTGGAAGATGGCCTTCCGTTCGAGCTGGGGCGGCATGTAGACCTTGAGGATCATGTCCTCGGTTTCTTCGACCTTGCAGCCGAGCGCGCGGATCCTTTCCAGGAAGCGGGCCGGCTCGCCCTTGACCTTGAGCTCGAAAAGACGGAAGCTCGCTTCGCGCAGGTTGGCCAGCTCGCCCTTGGCCGCGACCCTGCCCTTGTTGAGGATGACGACGTAGGAACAGATGAATTCGATGTCGGGCAGGATGTGGGACGAAATCAGAACTTGGATGTCTTTCTTGGAGGAAATCTCCAGGATGAGCTCCAGGATCTCCTTCCGGCCCTGGGGATCGAGGTTGTTGGTCGGTTCGTCGAGGAACAGAAGCTTGGGGTCGTGGACGATGGCCTGGGCGAGCTTGAGACGCTGTTTCATGCCCGCCGAATACGTCTCGAGCTGCCGGTAGCGGGACTCCCCCAGCCCGACGTAAAAGAGGACGTCGTGAGCCCTTTTCATCGCCTCCTGGCGGGGCATGCCTGAAAGCTCCCCGAAATAGGCCGTGAAGGTGACGGCGTCCATGCCCGGAATGAAGCAGTCGTTCTCGGGCATGTATCCGACCCGGCGCCGGATGAGAGTCTGCTCGGTCCGGATATCGTGGTCGAGGACCCGGCCTTCGCCCTGGTCCGGCCGCAGGAAACCGAGCATGATCTTGAGCAGCGTGCTTTTGCCCGCCCCGTTCGGGCCGAGCAGGCCGACGGCCCCGCCTTCGAGACGGATATCGATGCCGTCAAGGGCTTGGACCCTGCCGTAGCTGAATCGGATGTCCTTGAGCTCTATGCCCATGCTTATTCCGTCAAGCATATACTACGCAAATTGCGCCTGTAAAGTTCAATCTCTACCTGCTCCAGCCGGAGTCCCCTCCCCATGGACCAGCGCCCGATAGGCTTTCTCGACCCGGTCCCAGTTCTCCTCGCGATCCAGCGCCCAGAACCGGCCGATCACGGTCACCAGGTCTCCCAGGCCGATCCGGCGGCATTCCTCCTCGACCTTTTCGACGTAGATGGCGCCGCTCTCGGGCTTTTCGCCGCGCCGGCCGATCAGGCCGTGGATAAAAACCCGTTCCATCCCCTGTTCACGGGCCATCCGGAGCAGGGCGAACAAGTGGTTGAGCGTGCCGTGCGAGCTGTAGAACGAAACGATCCCCAGCAGATGGAGCGCCGCGCCGCGCCGCCGGGCGCCCTCCATGGCCCCCAAGAAGGCTTCGTTCCGGAAAAAGGATCCGTCTTCGATGGCCTTGTCGATCTTGACCCGGTCGAGCAGGATGCGGCGTCCCGCGCCGATATGAAGGTGGCCGGCCTCGGAATTCCCGACCGTGCCCGCCGGCATCCCGACGGCCTCCCCCGAGGATTCGAGCAGGGCATGGGGGAAGCGGGACCAGAGCCGGTCGAAATTCGGAGTGCGGGCCTCGGCGATGAGGTTCCCCCTTGTTTCCGCCCGTGCGCCCCAGCCATCCAGGATCAACAGGAGGACCCGCCGGGACGCCGCCCGCCGGATCGGGTTCGGGTTCGAGAGGACCAAGCTCCGGCCCGTCATCTCGGGCGGCGGATCGAGCCCGAGAAGCCCGAGGACGGTCGGGGCGATGTCGGCGAGTTCGCCCCGATCCCGCGCCCGGACCCGTTCCGGCTCGGAAGCGGTATAATCGCAAAGTATAAAGGGAACGGGATTCTTGGTGTGGCCCGTGTTGACGGCTCCGTCCGGGTAGAGCCACTCTTCGACCGTGCCATGGTCCGAGCTGACAATGAGAGTCAGGCCGGCGGCGCGGGCCGCGGTTTCGACCTCGCCCAGCGCCGCGTCCACGGCCTCGACGGCCTTGAGGACGGCGGCCTTGTCCTCGATGTGGCCGATGACGTCCACGTTGGCCATGTTGGCGATGATGACTCGGCAGGCCGGGTCCCCGATCTTAGCCTGGACGGCCTCGACGACGCCTCGAACGCTCATCACCGGCGTTTCGGCATAGTTGGCGACGCCCTGGGGCGAAGGCACGATGACCCGCCCCTCGCCCGGGAAAACCTCGTCGCTCTTACCGTTCAGGAAATATCCGATATGGATGGCCTTTTCCGATTCCGATATCTTGACCAGGCGAAGGCCGGCGCCCGTCACGACCTCGGTCAGGGTGTTCTTGATCCGTCCCTCGGGCGGAAACGCAACCCTGACGTTCAAGCGGGGCGCGTATTCGATCATGGTCGCGAAATCGAGGCTGAGTCCGGGCCGGACGGCGAAACGGCCGAAGGCCGGGTCCGTCAGGGCCTCGGTCAGCTCGACCTCGCGCTCGCCCCGGATGTCGTAGAAGACGACGGCGTCGCCGTCCCGCAAGCGGCCGATCGGACGGCCCGCCTCATCGCATTTGACGATAGGCTCGAGGGCCTCGTCCTCCTGGCCGGCCCCGTAGGCGGCCCGGATGGCAGGGGCGAGGGAATGTCTTGGCCTCTGAGCTTGGTTCGGATCCATTTTTCCCAAAAACAGGTCTTTTACTATAAAAGCCCTCCCCTCCGATGTCAACCGGCCCGGAAGTATTTCTAAAACCGTGATACAGTCGCAGTCAGGTCAGCTGACGAAACTCTCTCGGAAACGGCGATGCTTGCAACATGCTTCATCTGCTTGACCCCGGTCGTCGAACCGGGATATGATGGCAGCAATCTCCGTGTATCTAGACTCGATGGAAAGAGGGAGGAGAAAACAGCCATGAAAAAACTGTCTGTAGTCCTACTCGTCTGCGCGGCAACCCTGGTTCTTCCGGCCTGCAAGAAGAAACAGCCGGCTCCCCAGGACTGGTACCGGACCATCAGCGCTTACACGTCGGGTTCCGTGTCCCGGGCTTCGAACATCCGAGTCCTGTTCGTGAACAACGTCGGATCCGTCGCCCAGCCTCCCTCCGCCCTCGAGGACGTCCTCGAATTTTCGCCCGCCCTCAAGGGCCAAGCCCAATGGCAGTCCAGCCGGGAATTGGTCTTCAAGCCGGAGAAGGGGCTGCAGCCGGGGACCGAATACAAGGCCGTCCTCCAGCTGGGAAAAATCCTCAAGATGCCGAAGGCCATGCGCCGGTTCACCTTCCGCTTTTTCGTCATCCGCCAGGGCCTTGAAATCCTCCTCGACGGCCTGTCTCCATCCCCCGAAGAGGGCAAGGGCCTTCTTGTCCTCGGCGGTGTCCTCAATACGGCCGACGTCGCGGAGAACGCGCCGGCCGAAAAGGCGATCGAGTCGTTCCAGGAGGGAATGGCGCTCTCGATCGATTGGAGACATGATAGCGACGGCCGGGCTCACCGGTTCACCGTTAAAAACATCGCCCGCCGCGACACGGACTCCCAGGTTGTGTTGAGATGGAACGGAGCTTCCCTGGGCGTCGACGAGAACGGCGAGCGCGTCGTTCCCGTCCCCGCCGAGGGCGAATTCAGGCTTCTGGACGTCGCGGCCGTCCTGTCCGAACCCCGCCACATCGTGGCCCGCTTCTCCGACAAGCTGAAAAAGAGCCAACGGCTGGAAGGCCTGATTCGCATCCCCGACCATCGCCCGACCTTCGATATTGTCGACAACACCGTCCTCATCTACTCCGACCGAACCTTCTATGGCCCGGTAACGGTTACGATCGAAAAAGGGATCCGCAACGACCTCGACAAGAGGCTGGAGACCGTTGCCCAAAGGGAAATCGTCTTCGAGAGGATCAGACCGGCCGTCCGCTACGTCGGCCGCGGCTCCATCCTTCCCGAAAAAGAAAAGCTGACCGTGCCTTTCGAGGCCGTCAACCTGCGTTCGGTCCAGGTCACCGCCTTCCAGGTCTACGCCAACAACATGGCCCAGTTTTTCCAGTTGAACACCCTGGAGGGGGATTCCGAGTTGACGCGGGTAGGCCGCTATCTGTGGCGCAAGACCGTCCCGCTCAGCGAGGATCCCCTGACGCTCGGCCAATGGACCCGGTACGGCCTGGACGTGACCTCCCTGGTCAAAGAGCATCCCGGGAGCCTGTTCCGGATCTATCTCTCCTTCCACCGCGGCAACTCCGCCTTTCCCTGTTCGGACATCGACAACGCAGCGCCGCCGGTGACGGAACCGCCCCTGGAGGACAAAGAGGACGAGAGGTATGTCGACACCTCCAATTGGGACTATTGGCAGGAAGAATCCGGGGGTGGGCGCGGCGATTGGGGCGAGCGCGACAACCCCTGTAAGGATGCCTATTACAACCCCAATATCAACAGAGAAGCCCGCCAAGGGAAAAACTTCATCGCCTCCAACCTCGGGCTGATCGCCAAGCTCGACGACAACAACAACCTAACGGCGGTCGTCACCGACATCCGGACCGCCGAGCCGATCTCATCCGCCCGGGTTAAAGTCTTCAATTATCAGAACCAGCTCCAGGCCGAGGGCGCGACGGACGGATCTGGATTTTTCTCCTCGCCATTGCCCGGCCGGCCGTTCTACCTCCAGGCCGAATCCGGCAGCGAGATCGGTTACCTGCGCGTCAACGCGGACGGCGCCCTCCCGCTTTCTCATTTCGACATCGGGGGCGAGAGGGTCAACCGGGGCGTCAAGGGCGTTCTCTACGGCGAACGCGGAGTCTGGCGGCCCGGGGACACTCTGTACCTGACCTTCGTGCTCTACGACCGCGACAAGGTCCTCCCCAAGGATCATCCGGTCGTCCTGGAGCTCAGCAATTCCAGGGGACAGCTCATCCGGACGGCCTCGCCGACGACATCCCTCAACGCCTTCCACTCCTTCGTCATCCCGACCGAAGAATCGGCCCCGACCGGAAATTGGAAGGCGAAGGTCCTTGTCGGGGGACTCTCCTTCGAACGCCAGGTCAAGATCGAGACCGTCGTCCCCAACCGGCTGAAAATCTCCTTCGATCTGGGCCGAACCATCCTGACGGCCTCCGAAATGCCCCTGGATGCTTCGCTGGCCAGCCAATGGCTCCACGGCGCCAGCGCCGCGAACCTGAAGGCCGAGGTCCAGGTCCGCTTCACCGCGCGCCCGACCCGTTTCGACCGCTATCAGGATTACGTCTTCGACGACCCGACCCGGGAGTTCGCCGGCGGAGAGCAGAACGTGTTCGAGGGAAACCTGGACGCGAACGGCCAAGCCCGGGTCAAAGTCGATCTCAAGGTCGATGAACCCTCTCCCGGCATGCTGAACGCCGCCTTCCAAACCCGGGTTTTTGAGGAAAGCGGGAACTACAGCAGCGACGTCCTCAGCCTGCCCTTCCATCCCTATACGAACTACGTCGGCCTTAAAACTCCCAAGGGCGACGAGGCCCGCGGCATGCTTCTGACCGACAGGGACCATCCGGTCGATATCGTCACGATCGACGCCCGGGGAAATCCCGTCTCCCGGGACAAGCTCAATGTTTATTTGTATAAAATCGAGTGGAAGTGGTGGTGGGACAAGACGGCCGAATCCCTGGCCGAATACGCCTCCGCCGAACGCACCCAGCAGCTTCAATCGGGCACGGTGGCGACCCGCAACGGCGTCGGCGCCTGGAAATTCCAAATCAAATATCCCGACTGGGGACGCTACCTAATCCGGGTCGAGGATCCGGAAAGCGGCCATGCCGCCGGAAAAATCATATACGTCGATTGGCCGGGCTGGGCCGGCCGGGCGCGCGAGGAAAAAGGAACGGGCGCGACGCGCCTCAACTTCACCGTCGATAAAGACAAGTACCAGGTGGGCGATCGCGCGGTCGTCTTCCTGCCCGAAGCCGCCCAGGGCCGGGCCCTCGTTTCCTTGGAAAACGGATCGGCCGTTCTCCGGCAGATGTGGGTCGAAACCCAGGCGGGTCAGAATAAGTTCGAGTTCCCGATCACCCGGGACATGACCCCCAACATTTACGTTCATGTGACCCTGCTTCAACCCCATACCGGGAAAAAAAGCGACACGCCGATCCGGCTTTACGGCGTCGTCCCCGTTCTGGTCGAGAACCCCGCGACCCGGATCGCTCCTCAGATCCAAACCGCCGACGAATTCAAGCCGCTCGAGGAGATCAAGGTTAAGATCAGCGAAAAGAACGGCCGGCCGATGACGTATACGCTGGCCGTCGTGGACGAGGGATTGCTCGGCCTGACCCGATACGCGACCCCCGATCTCCACAAGGAATTTTACGCCCGGGAGGCCCTGGGAGTCCGCAGCTGGGATCTTTTCGACGATGTCGCCGAGGCCTTCGGCGCCAGCCTGTCAAGGCTCCTGGCTCTGGGCGGCGACGAAGCGGCCGCCCGCGAGAAAGAGGGCGCCAAGAAACGGTTCCCGCCGGTCGTGCTGTTCGAGGGCCCCTTCGTCCTCGAAGCGAACGCCACCGTCTCGCACGTGATGAAAATGCCGCAGTATTTCGGCGCGGTCCGGGTCATGGTGGTGGGGGGAGGCGACGGCGCCTTCGGTTTGGCCGAAAAGACGGTGCCGGTTCGCAAGGATCTGATGATACTGCCCACGCTCCCGCGGGTGGCGCGGCCCGGCGAGTCGTTCCTGATGCCCGTATCCGTCTTCGTCAACAATCCGAGCTTGAAGGAAGTCCAAGTCTCCGTCGACACCAACGAGTTGTTCCAGGTCGAGGGCGAGGCAAAGAAAACCGTCCTTTTCAAACAGCCCGGCGACCAGATCATAACTTTCAACGCCAAAACGGCCGCCTTCCTGGGCCAAGGGTCCGTTGTCTTCAAGGCTCAAGCCGGATCGAACGAGGCAAAGGAGACGATCTCTATTCCGGTTCTCAGCGCCAATGCCAAGACGATCCAGACCGTCGAGGCGGTCGTCGAACCCGGCCGATCCTGGCGGCAGGCGATCGTTCCCCACGGCATGGCAAACACCAACACGGTCGTGGTCGAGATCTCTTCCGTTCCGCCCATCGACCTGGGAAAACGGCTGGACTATTTGATCAACTATCCGCACGGCTGCCTGGAACAGACCGTGTCCGCGGCTTTTCCTCAGCTCTATCTTAAGAATCTGATAAAGCTCAGCGAAGACCAGCAGAAAAGCGTTGAGAAAAACGTCAAAGCGGCGTTGGGCAAGCTGTCCGGATTCAAGACTCCCGACGGAGGCTTCGCCTTCTGGCCCGGCGCCCCCCGTCCCGATCCCTGGGCCACGAATTACGCCGGACACTTCATGCTGGAAGCGGCCCGGCAGGGCTATTTTATCCCGCCGGCACTTCTCGAGGCCTGGAAATCCCACCAGGTTCAAAAAGCCAACGAGTGGACCGCCGGGGACGGCCGCGCCCGGCTGATCCAAGCCTTCCGTCTCTACACCCTGTCTCTCGCCAAAAGTCCCGACCTGGGCGCCATGAATCGTCTTCGCGAAGCGGAACATCTTGAGGCCCCGGCTCTGATGGAGCTCGCGGCCGCTTACCAGATGGCAGGACAGAAGGATGCGGCGGAGGACCTCCTCGGCCGATGCGATTACAAGGTCGCTCCCTATCGGGAGGACGGGGGAACCTACGGCTCGGACGGCCGCGATAAAAGCATCCTGGTGCGCACGCTTATCGAGCTGGGCCATCCGGACAAGGCCAAATCCTTGATCAACGAGGTAACTCGGCTGCTGTCCGAAGATGCCTGGCTGAGCACTCAGGAAACCGCCTACTGCCTGATGGCCGTCTCGGCGGTCTATGCCGCGAATCCGGCCCAGATTTCCAAGGCGGCTTTAAGCTGGGACGACGGAGCCGCGGAAAAAATCGAAACCGGGACGCCGATCGTCCAGCGGGTCTATCCCGATTTTCCCAAGGCAGGCAAAACCCTGAAGGTCGACAATCCTTCGGCCTTGCCCCTCTATCTCACGGTCATCACAATGGGCGTTCCGCCCGCCGGCGAGGAAACGGAGTCCGCCAGCCAGATTCAGCTTCAGGTCGGCGCGACCGATCTTGACGGCAACGCCGTTGAAATCGCTGAGATCGAGCAAGGCCAGGATTTCCTGGTGACGATCGAGGTCGTCAACCCGAGCCGAGCCGACTATAAGAACCTGGTCCTGACCCAGATCGTCCCGGCCGGCTGCCAGATCCAGAATCCGCGGTTCGGTCTGGAAGCCCTGCCGATAGCGCCCTTCGACTATCAGGACGTCCGAGACGACCGCGTCTACACCTACTTCGATCTGAAAGCCGGCGACAAGAAGATCTTCAAAATCGCGCTGAACGCCTCCTTCAACGGCCGCTACTACATGCCCGGTGTTGTCGTGGAGTCGATGTACAATTTCTCCATTCATGCCAACAGCAGAGGCCAATGGTTGGAGATCATCCGCTGAGTGCCCGGGATTTTATTAAAAGATACAAGGTCCGGCTGATCGCGGGCTCCCTATTGGCGGGGACCGGATTCCTGTTTTGGAATTCCCTGCCGAAGCCGCTCTTCAACGATCCCACCTGCGCAGTCCTCTATGACGGGGAGGAACAGCTCCTGGGCGCGACCATCGCCGGGGACGAACAGTGGCGCTTCCCTCCCCAAACCCGAATCCCCGCCCGATATCTCAAAGTGTTGCTCGAGTTCGAGGACAGGCGATTCTTCGGCCATCGGGGGGTCGATCCCCTGGCGCTGGGCCGGGCCTTCGTCGCGAATCTCAGAAAGCGGCGGATCGTCTCCGGCGGCAGCACCTTGACCATGCAGGTCATCAGGCTCGCCCGCGACAATCCCCCCCGGACCCTGGTCGAAAAACTGAAGGAGATGATCCTGGCCGTGCGCCTGGAGCTATCCCGATCCAAATCGGAGATTCTGTCTCTCTATACCGCGCACGCCCCCTTCGGCGGGAATATCGTGGGCCTCGACGCCGCCGCCTGGCTCTACTTCGGCCGTCGGCCGGAGCGACTCAGTTGGGCGGAAACCGCCTTCCTGGCCGTCCTGCCCAACAACCCGGGCCTCATCCGCTCGGCCCGCGGGCTTGAATCGCTCCGGATCAAGAGAAATCGCCTGTTGTCGGCCCTGCTGAGGCGAAAAATCATATCCAACCTGGAGCACACCCTGGCCCTGGCGGAGCCGATCCCGCGGGGACGCCAAGTTCCGCCCCGCTGGGCCCCTCACCTATTGGAGACGCTCATCGGTCTCTACCCCAAGCGGCGGCAGTTCTCCACCACAATCGAGATCGACCTCCAGCGAATGTTGGCCCGGATCGGACGGTCCCAAGGAGAAAAACTCTACGCCCAGGACATCAAGAACTTGGCGGCGCTGATTATCGACAACCGGAAGGCGGCGGTCGTCGGCTATCTGGGAAACGTCGAGGTCGAACCCGGCCGCGACACCGGACAGGCCAACGACCTCATCCGAAGCCCTCGGAGCACGGGCAGCATCCTCAAACCGTTTCTTTATGCCGCCATGCTTCAAAGCGGCGACCTGACCCCGGAAACGCTGGTGCCCGATACGCCCGTTCATTACGCCGGTTTCAGTCCGGAGAATTTCGACCGGAAGTTCCGGGGCGCCCTGCCGGCCCGCGAGGCCCTGGCCCAATCCCTCAATGTCTCGGCCGTGAGCATGCTGCGCCAATTCGGCGTCGGCCGCTTCTGCGCCTCGCTCAAAAAATGGGGAATGACGACCTTGGTCCGGCCGCCCGATGACTACGGGCTGACCCTGATCCTCGGGGGCGCCGAGGGAACGCTGTTCGACATCACCTGTCTCTACGCCAAACTCGCTCAGCTCGCCCGATCGGGACGCCGAGACACCCCCGAGGTGGCTTTTCTCAAGGACGCCCCCCCTCGATCAACCGGGATGGCCGACCTGGGAACGGGCGCCGCCTTTCTCACGCTCGAAGCGCTCGTTGAAGTTGCCCGGCCCGGCGACGAAAGCTTCTGGCGAAGCTTCTCCTCCTCGAAGTGGATCGCCTGGAAAACCGGGACAAGCTACGGCCGGAGAGATGCCTGGGCCGTCGGCGTGACGCCCGGATATACCGTGGGTGTCTGGGCCGGCAACGCGGACGGCGAGGGCAAGCCGGACTTGAGCGGACTCGCCACGGCCGCCCCGGTTCTCTTCGACATCTTCAACCAGCTGGAAACCGGCGGGAGCTTTCAGCGGCCGCTGCTCAGTTTGAAGGTCATCGAAGTCTGCCGGCACTCGGGCTGCCTGCCCACGGACAACTGCCCTCGAACCAAGGTTTGGGTTCCCTTCGAAAGCCGTTTTTCCACCATTTGCACTTGCTGCCAGCTTGTCCATCTCGATCGCTCCGGACGGTTCCAGGTGGACAGCCGCTGCGAGCCGGTCGACCGGATGGTCCACCGCCCTTGGTTCATTCTGCCGCCGATTCAGGAATTCTACTACGCCCAATACCATCCCGAATACCACAAGCTTCCACCCTATCGCCCCGATTGCCCGGGATACTTGGACGCCGTCGCCTCGCGCCGGGTCATGAGCCTGATCTACCCGGAACGAGGAACGGAAATCTATGTTCCGATCGATCTGGACGGTCGGCTCGGTCAAGTCGTCTTTCAAGCCGTACACCGCGAGCCCGATGCGACGGTTTATTGGCACCTGGACGACCGTTTCATCGCCGCCACCCGCCATTTTCACAGGATCGCCCTCCAGCCGGAGCCGGGATTCCATCGGCTGATTCTCGTCGACAAGGAAGGCCGCCGAATCGAGCGCTCCTTCCGCGTCCTGGATCGGGGCTGAACCTCAATCGGGCCCGGTCCCGCCGGGGATCTCGCCAAGAGCCCCCTCTCCCTAATTCGAAAAATATGGGATAATAGAGCGTTAATTCCGCCGGAAAGGAGACGCCATGAAATCGAGAATCTTGGCAGCGGTCCTGTGCGGTATCATTATGGTCACGGCCGGCGCCTTGGGAATTCTCCTAGGCGGGCCGCCCGCCCCCCAACAAGAGAAAGTTCCTTTGGTTACGTTCGCCGGGGTCCGGTCTTCGGCCTACGGCATCAAGCCCTTTCCCGAGCCTTCGGAGTGGATCAAGGCCATCTCGACCATGGGCGGCTATTTCCCGGGATCGACGCCGTGCGCCGTCTGGATCGTCGGCCATCTCAGCCAACGCCGGAACTGCAAGCTCGACTTCCCCTCGGAGGGAAAGAACTTCCCCAACGTCGAATTCCTCGATTTCGACAAACATGAGCGCTTCCTGAGCGAATTCGACAAGGCCGGCATCAAGATCTTCCTCCAGGTCGAGCCCGCCAACGCCGACATGAAGACTTTAATCGACCTCGTTCTCGGCCGCTATAAGAGCCACCCCTGCGTCATCGGCTTCGGGGTCGACGTCGAGTGGAACAAGGAGGCCGATTTCCCGGAAAGGGGCGAAAAGGTCAGCGACGACGCGGCCCGGCAGTGGGAAGCCTGGGTCAAGGCCCCTAATCCCCGCTATCGTCTTTTCGTCAAGCACTGGGATCAGCTCTGGATGCCGCCGACCTACCGGGGCGAGATCGTCTTCGTTGACGACAGCCAGATCTTCAAGAGCTTCGAGGAGATGACCGCAGAATTCGAAGCCTGGGGAGCGGCCTTCAAGCCGAACCCGGTCGTGTTCCAGATCGGGTACAACTCGGACAAGCCCTGGTGGCAGAAGATCCCCGACCCGCCCAAGACGATGGGAGAGGCGATCGCCCGAAGGATTCAGCAGGACTGCGGGATCATCTGGGTCGATTTCAGCCTGCGCGACGTCCTGCCTCTCAAGTAGGAGCGGGACAATGTCAGGACGTCCGGGCATTGGGAAGAGAGCCGTCGGCCTTCCCTTCATTGTCCTGCTCGCCGGCGGAATCATCGGCTCCGGAAGGGTCCAGACGGCCGCGACCGGAAGCCGGGATCTCATGATCGGTGTCAAGATCTACGAGCGGGCGGGCGATTTCCCGGAGCTCTACCGGGAATGGCGTTCACTCGGGATCAATACGGCCTTTGTCAGCGCGGCCTTGGCTTCGAATCGCGAGTTCAGGGGACTGGCCCAAAAGAACAAGGTCGCCCTGTTCATCATCCTTCCTACATTCTTTAATCCCGAGGCGCTCAAAGAAAAGCCCGACCTGGCGGCGATCACCTCCGAGGGGAAACCCGCCCGCGAGGAATGGGTCGAGTTCGTCTGCCCGTCCCGCAAAGATTACCGGGCGCGCCAGATCGAATATGTCAAGGGCCTCGTCCGCGATTGCGACCCGGATGGGATCAGCCTCGATTTCATCCGCACTTTCGTGTTTTGGGAAAAGGTCTATCCCGACCGCGACCCCGCCACCCTCCCCCAGACCTGCTTCTGTCCCGCCTGCCTCGAACGCTTCCAGAAAGAGACGGGAATCCGGATGCCCGTCGGGGTCTCCGGCGCGGCCGATCAAGCCCGCCGGATCTTGAATGAGCATTTACGGGAATGGACCGCTTGGAAGTGCGGTACGATCGCCTCGATGGTCGAAGCCCTGGCCGGCGAGGCGCGGCGGATCAAGCCGGGGATCAAGGTCAACGTCCATGCCGTCCCCTGGAGGAGGGAGGATTTCGGCGGCGCCATCCGGACCGTCGCGGCCCAGGACCTGGCTCGGATCGGACGCTCGGTCGATTATGTCTCGCCGATGTGCTATCACCACATGGTTCTCAGGCCGCCGGACTGGATTCATGCGGTCGTCGAGGATGTCGCGGGCGCGGTCCAAGCGCCGGTCATCCCCAGCATCCAGGTCGGCGAAGCCTATATCGACAAGGCCTTGCTCCCGGCCGAATTCGAGGCGGCTCTGGTCGAAGCCCTGAAACCGCCCTCGCGCGGGGTCGTGTTCTGGAACTGGGACGCGCTGGCCGGTTCCGCCGACAAAAGGGACATCGTCAAGCGAATTTGCGCGGTGCGAACCTGACTATTCCTTGGGAAGCGGCAGCTCCGTGACCGGCCCCATGTTCAGGCCCTTGAGGAGGTCCAGGACCTCCGCTTTCTTCCCGACCACGAGGACGATCATCTCCTTGGGATTCATCGTTCTTTTGGCCATCTCCAGGACCTTGGCCGCGTCGACCTTTTTAATCCGGGCCAGGTAAGTAACGAGATAGTCGGCCGGATAATCCTGGAGCTTCTGGTAGATGAACTGGCGGAGAACGGCCATCGGCCCGTCGAAGCGGTGGACGAAGGCGTTCTGCTCGTACTTCTTGGCCGTCTCGAGCTCCTGGGCCGTGACCGGATTCGCGGTCATGTCCGCGATGATCCCCGTCATAATTGTGATGGCCTCGACGACGCTGGCGCTCTTCGTCTGGCAGAAGTTGAAAAAGTCGCCCCTGTCGCGGCCCGGATTCACGGAGCCGAAGGTCGAGTAGGCCAGCCCCCGGTTCGAGCGGACCTCCCGCATCATCCGCGAGTTGAAGCCCCCCGAGCCGAAGATGAAATTCATAATGGCGATCTCGACGTTGTCGGGATCGAGCCGGTTGATCCCCAGGTGGCCCATGCAGATGATGGCCTGGGTCAGGTCGGGCTTGTCGATCAGGTAGACGCCGGGCCGGGAAGCCAGTTGGGCCTTGGGAAGGTCGAGTTTGGGGGCGGGCGCGCCCTTCCAATTCTTGAAGGTCGACTTGAGAAGGGCCTTCAGCTTGGCGGACTGAAAATCGCCCGCGAAGGCCAGCACGACCTCCCTGTTTTTAACGTTGGTCTCGTAGAAATTCCGGACGTCGTCGAGCCTGACCGCGTCGATACTGGCCGAGGTCGTCCGCCTGGCGTCGGGAAAGCCCTGCCCGTAGAGAAGCTCTTGGAACAGATACATCCCGACCGACATGGGCTGGTCCCAGCGCCTCCGGATGTTCTCGATCTCCCGCTTTTTTCCCAGGTCGAAGCGGTCCTTGTCGAAGGCCGGGTTGAAGAGCATATCGGCCAGGATGGCCCAGGTCGCCTCGAAGTTCTTGGCCAACGACCAAACCGAGGCCGTCGAGAATTCATCGCCCGCCGAGAAGGCGATCGTGGAGCCGAGGAAGTCGAGCTTTTCCTCGACTTGCTCGGGCGTGAGCGTTTTCGTCCCTCCGCTCTTGGTGAGGCTCATGGCCAGGGCGGCCAACCCTTCCTTGCCCTTGGGATCGGCCAGGCTTCCGGTCTTGAAGACGAGGAAGGCGTTGACGGTCGGCGTCTCGCGGTTCTCGATCGCGTAGAGCTGGACGCCGGTCTTGATGTTCAGCGCGGCCGGCCGCTGGGGCTTGAAGACGATATCGGGAAACTTGAGCGTCCCGGGATCCTTCTGGGCCAGGGCGAGCGCGGAGAAAGCGGCCAGGATGAGGGCGGCCGCCGCTACAAGGCGAACGTTCCGGACTTTCATTTTTCACCTCCCGTCTTGTCCGATCCTTTTTTGAGCAGGATCCCGACCGTCCGGTTCGACTCGTCGAAGACGCGTCTGGCGGCATCCCGGATTTCCTGGGGGGTGATCGTTTTCAACGCCTCGACCCGCTTGAAATCGGCGTCCACGTCGTTGAAGAGGACCACGTTGCGCAGGAGCCGCATGGCCAGGAACACGTTCTCGGCGAAGCCGATCGACCGGTAGAGCGAAGCTTCGGCCTGGTTGATGGCCTTGTCGAGCTCTTCCTTGCTGATCGCCCCCGTCTTGAGCCGTTCGAGATGCTCGATGACGGCCTGCTCAAGCTCCCGGGTCGTGTGGGGATGGCGCGGCGCCCCTGAAATCTCGAACAGGGACGGATAACGCGCCCCCGGGCTGTTCCCGTAGGCTCCGATGTATTGGGCGATCTTGCGATTGGTGACCAGGTCCCGCTGCAAGCGGGAGGAGGCGCCCCGGCTCAGGATCGATCCGATCAGGCCCAGGACCAGGTTGTCCCTGTCGGAGGGAGCGGGCATGTGATAGCCCATGACAAGGCTGGGCTCGGCGTCGAAGCGGACCGTGACCCGGCGCTCGCCCTTCTGCTTGGGCTCGACGAAGGACGGCCGCGGCGGCTCCGGGCCGCGCGGCATGTCGCCGAAATACTTCTCGGCCAGGCGCTTGATCTCCTCGAGATTGACGTCGCCGACGATGCCGGCCGTCATGTTGTTGGGCGTGTAGAAGGACTTGAAGAAGCGGAGGGCCTTGTCCTTCGTGTAGGACTGGATGTCCTCCATGTAGCCGACGACCGAGTGGCGGTAGGGATGGAGGACGAAGGCGACGTTCTGGTACTCCTCGTTCAGGAACGAGTCGGGGTCGTTGTCCTCGCTCATCCGGCGCTCCTCGGCGATGACGTCCCGCTCGGAGTAGAACTCGCGAAAAACGAGGTCCTTGAAGCGCTCGGACTCGATCAGGAACCAGAGCTCGAGCCGGTTGGCGGGCAGCATGACGAAGTACTGGGTCGTGTCCGGCCCGGTGCTCGCGTTCAGGAACTCGCCGCCGTTCTCGGAGTAGATCTTGTCGAGCTCGTCCTTGACGACAAAGGCCCGGTGCTGTTCCTGAAGCGTGACGAGCCGGTCGCGAAGCTCCTTGATCCGGGCCGGGTCGGCACCGGCGCCCTTGAGGTTTTCGGCCGCCAGCTCGTCGCCGACCTTGTCCATTTCCTCGAGGATGGGCTTTTCCTTGGCGTAGTCCTTGGTCCCCATCACGGTCGTGCCCTTGAAGGCCATGTGTTCGAAGAAATGGGCCATGCCCGTGACCCCGGTAGCCTCGTCGACGCTCCCGACCTTGACCATGATCATCCCGGCGAAGGTCGGAACCTGGTGGCGCTCGTAGACGAGGAACCTCATCCCGTTAACCAGGCTGAACTCCTTGACCTTGTCCGAAAAGCCGGCGGCCTGGGCCGGACCGGCCAGGACAGAGGCCAGGAGTGGCGCGAGGACGAGGCTCGTTAAGAGCGCGGCCATTAGCTTAGGATGTTCATTGCGGTGTCTCATTATCCCTCCTTGATGGGAATGGCTGGAAGCGAGTATTATAAACGAAAACGACGGTATTCAAAAGCCGCAATGGCGTCAATTCTCCCGCGGCTTATCCAGGGAGCGCTTGAGGAGGGAGAAGGCCGCGGCCAGCAGGAACCCGGCCGCCCCGGTGCCGAACCAAAGCGCTGTTCCGCCCCAACGCTCGTAGACGGCGGTCCCGAGCTCGGGCCCGATGATGAAAGCCAGGGAGAAGGCGAAGCTGAAGAGCCCCAGATAACGGCCCCTGCTTTCCGGACCGGCGCGGCCGCTGATGAGGGACGTGAACAGCGGCATGCTCAGCATCTCGCCGAACGTCCAGACGGCCACGGTCAGGGCGGCAAAGCCGAAACCGCGTCCCAGCGGGATCAGACCGAAGCCGAGGCCCAACAGCAGGAAGGATATGTTGATCATCCGAGTCAACGGATATTTTCGGATGAACTCCATCAGAATCATTTCCAGAAGGACGATCAGGATCGTATTCACGGCCAAGAGCCGTCCTATCGAATCCTCGGCCAGGCCGTAAACGCTCCGCATATAGAGAGGGAATGTCGACAGGAGCTGGATAAAAATGATCCCGAACCCGACCGTGATGAGCAGGAGGCCCAGGAAGGGGACATCGCGCCACGGCGACCGTCCTCCCCCTCCCTCCAGCGGCTCTTTTTTCTCCGCCGCCCGCGGTCCTCTCTCCCCTTTGGGCCAGATCAGGACGAACAGGGCCGCCGCGGCCAGGCAAGTCAACCCGTCGACCCAGAACAGGAGCCTGTAATCCCGCAGGGCCAGCAGGCCGCCCACGGCCGGGCCGATCGTCACGCCCAGGTTGTTGGCGAGCCGGTTGAGCGCAAATCCTTTAACCTGGAGGGCCGGCGGACAAACGCGGGACATGGACGTAGCGTTGGCCGGATAAAGACTGCCGGCGGCCGTGCCATAGGCGAGCAAGGCCGGAAGCAGGGCCGCCGATGACCGGACTTGGCCCATCGCAATCAGCAATATCCCGGACGACGCCAAACTGAGCTTCTGGACCGAGGTCGAGCCGATCCGATCCGACAGCCAGCCTCCCAGATAAGCTCCCACCAAGGATCCGACGCCGTAAAGGCTCAGCGCCCTCCCCGCCTCAGCCGCAGAGAAACCGAGCTTGCGCGTAAAATAGAGGCTCAGGAAGAAGATGACCATGGCCCCCGCGGAGTTCACGAGGTTGACGGCAAAAAGAATCCAGGCCTGGCGAGGAAGACCGGCGTAGGCCCGCCGGTAAAGGCCGACGAGGTTCTTGAGCGGATTCATCAGAATCGAAAACCAAGGATGGAATCGGGATCGACCCGAGCCTCGAAGATTCTAACGCCCCAGTGGAGATGGGGACCCGTCGACCGCCCCGTCGAGCCGACCCGGCCGATCGGATCGCCCTTCCGGACAGCGTCGCCGCTCGTAACGAGAATCCGGCTGAAGTGGCAATAATTGGTGAACAGGCCCAGTCCGTGATCGATGACGACCGTGTTTCCGGACAGGTAGAGATCGGCGGCGAGGACGACCGTCCCGGCGTTGGCGGCCCGAACGATCTCGTTCGCCCCGGCCTCGACGTCGACGCCCGAATGCGGGGAGCGGGGCACTCCGTTGAAGATGCGCAGCTCGCCGAAATTGGGCAGCGCCCTCCCCGGATGCGGGGGTTCGAACCCGCCTTCGCCCAGCCATTGGGGAATCCTGATTTCATAAATCCGGGCCAGGAGCTCGGCTTCGCGCCGGATCCGCTCCTCGGCCTCGGGCGGATAGAAGACATACTCGTCCTTGACCGTGAGCTTCTTCCGGGGAAAAGCTTTAGGCTGGATCTCGACCGATCGTTTCTGGGATACCGGGCCGCCGGCGTCCGACCGGTCCTCGACTTCAAATTCATAGCGGCCGGGCTTAAGGCTGAGATCGAGCCCGATGAAGGCCAGGCCGGCCCCGGGAATCTCCTTGGCATCGAGGGGATAGGTCCGGCCCAGGAATCGGATGATTGTCTGGAGGCCCGGCGGACGGTCGGTCAATCGGGCGAGGATCGCCTCTCCCGGCTGCCAGGATCGGAACGTCAATTCGAGCGTCGCTCCGGACGGCGTTTTAAAAACCGTCGTTTCAAAGGCGCCAAGAATGAACGGCCCGTACAGCGCGACGAGGGCGATGAGCGCGGGGACCGGACGCCGCCCCATCTTCAAGCCTTCTCCCCTCGCTTCAGGGTACGCCCCGGCAGGCGCCCGGTATGCTCGCCCTTCTCGACAACGAGGGCGCCGTTGACGACGACGTATTCGACGCCGAGCGGGTATTGGGCCGGGTCGGTCCAGGTCGCCCGGTCGATGATTCGGGCCGGGTCGAAGACCGCGATGTCGGCGGCCGCGCCGGGCCTGAGGACTCCGCGTCCCTCGAGCCGGAAGCGCCGGGCTGGAATCGAGGTGATCTTCCGGATCATCTCCGCGAGCGGCAGAAGCTTCTCTTCTCGAACATACCTGCCGAGCGCGCGGGGGAACGTTCCGTAAAGCCTGGGATGGGGTTTGCCCTTGCCCAGAATTCCGTAGGGCGCGACGGCCGCCCCGTCCGAGGCTAGGCCGACGAGCGGATGGGCCAGGATTCGCCGAAGGTTGTCCTCGCACATGACGAAGGCGATCATGCCGACGCGTCCCTCCTCTTCGATGAGAAGGTCTCTCATGAACTCGTAGGCGTCTTTCCCGGCCTGGGCCGCCGCCTCGCGTACGGTCTTGCCTTCAACCCAAACGTTCTTCTCGGTATGGACGGACGATAGAAGGATCTTGTCCCAGGACCCCAGGCTTTTCTCGACTTCGGCCAGGGCGGTCCTGAGCTTGTCCTGCAGGGCCGGGTCCTTGAGCCGGGCGATGAAGTCCTCGGTCCGGCCTTCCCTCGCCCACATCGGGAAATAGAGGCTGAGGCCGGTCGCGCCGGCGATATAGGGATAGCGGTCGCAGAAAACGTCGACGCCATCGCGCCGGGCCGCCTCGACCTTGGCGAGGGCCTGGTCGAGCTTGGACCAATTCCGGGGATAGCCGATCTTGAAATGGGAGATCTGGAGCGGAAGGCCGGCATCCCGCGCGATCGAGGCCGCCTCGTCGATGGCCTCGAGAATATTGTCCTTTTCGTCTCTCATGTGCGTCGCGTAGAGGCCGCCATGGCGGGCCGCGACGCGGGCGAGCTCGATAATCTCCTCCGTGGCTGCGAAGCTCCCGGGCGTGTATTCGAGCCCGGTCGAAAGGCCGAGCGCGCCCTGCTCCATGGCCCGCGCCGTCAGCGTCTTCATGAGCTCAAGCTCGGAAGAGGTCGGCTTTTTGTCGTTGAATCCCATGGCCGCGGTCCGGACCGAGCCCTGGCCGACCAGGGTCGCGTAGTTGACGGCGATACCGCGCTCCCGAAGGCGGGCGAAGAATCCGCCGAGGTCCCGCCAGGTCAGGTCAAGGCCGAATTCCTCCTTGAGCGCTTTGACATCATCCGCGAGCGTCAGTTCCGTGACGGGAAAGGGGCTCCCGCCGCAGTTGCCGCTGATGAGGGTCGTGACGCCCTGGCGGACGGCGCTTTCGGCCCTGGAATTGACGAGGAGCTCGGCGGCGGTATGGTCATGGACATCGATGAAACCGGGAGATACGGCCAGGCCGGAGGCGTCGATGACGATCTCGGCGCGCGCCCGGGCGAGTCTTCCCATGGACTTGATCTCGGATCCCGAGATGCCGAGGTCGGCCGCGATGCCTTCGCCGCCCAAGCCGTCGTAGACCGTGCCGCCGCGGATGAGGAGGTCGAAGTCATCGCCTCCCCCAACCCGGGCCTGCCCGAATCGGCGTCCCGCGCCGGCCCCGATCCCGACCGCCGCGGCCGTCCGGGCCGCTCCCTTAAGAAATTCCCGGCGCGTGAATGTCGTCATGGGCCCTCGTCTCTAAAGGAGATTAGGGCCTTAATATAACGAAACAGGCA